>JBGMRJ010000025.1:11314-29807 GCA_048061315.1 Gammaproteobacteria bacterium | reverse complement strand
CAAACTCTTCAATTTAAAAGTTTGCTGTTACATTGAGGTGTAACAAAACCTTTGTAATGAAAAGTAAAGATCCTAATTCTATTAAAACACTTACGTTATTTAATTGACTTAGGTTTACTTACATTAACGTCTCTTCGCAAGAATATCGTCAACGCAAGTACCCACACAAATTACTTAATCTAGGTTGTTAAAGAGCGGCTGAATTTGCATCAGCAAAGACGATCAAGTATCTAGTAAATCTGCTTGTTCGTCAAGTCTTTAAAATAAAAAATTTGAATAAAATTGAATATTTTTAAAGCCTTGCTGTGTTAATTCCGTTCCCTTCGTTTAGGGAAGTCGCGCATTATACGCAGCAGAGTTAATCGGTCAAGACTTTTATGACATTAATATGAAAATAAAATAAGGAAATGCTAATTTTCGATTATTAGCATTTTTAACTGCGAATTTACCTGAGGAACAAGGTAACATTGGGAGTTGAATTCAGCTTCTATCATTACTTTGCTTAACTGAATTGGCGATAAAATTAGATTCTTCGAGATCAATCGATTCAGGTAAGTGAATGCCATATCCCTGTGCAAAATCAACACCAATGTTACTAAGCATCTCGAGTGTTTGCTCGTTTTCTACAAATTCTGCAATCGTTCTTAAATTTGCGACATGTCCTAATTGATTTATAGCGTTAACAAAGGCTTTGTCCATATCGTCGTAAAGCATGTTCCGAACAAAACTGCCATCTATCTTTAAAAAATCCACCGGAATATTTTTTAAATAGGTAAAAGAACTTAATCCACTGCCAAAATCATCTAAAGCAAAGCTACAACCCTGCTCTTTAATATCCCGGATAAAATCAATTGCTAGCTGCAGGTTAGTAATGGCTGCTGTTTCTGTAATTTCAAAACAAACAATTCTTTGATCCAGATTATATTCCTTAAATTTATCGCGTATATAATCAAAAAATTTATCATCGCTCAGAGATGCCCCGGACAAATTTATAAAAGCATATACCGGGGATTCACTGGAAATAATTCGCTGATAATTGTCAGATAAGTACCGAAATGCGCGATCAATAACCCAACGATCCAAATCCGGCATTAAGTTATAGCGTTCTGCGGCGGGTATAAATGCGCCCGGCGGGATGATTTCACCATTATTATCTTTTAAACGAATCAAAAACTCAAAACTGGGATGTTGCAATGTCGACTCTGATTCTGGTTGGTTCAACACCATCATATTTTGCCGAAAAAGAACAAACTCATCATTGGTAATAGCGGTTCGAATTCGTGATACCCATTGCATCTCACCGTGGCGGCGCAATAACTCTTTATCATCTTCTTTGTAAATATAAAGACGATTACGGCCTAAATCTTTTGCGGTATAACATGCTATATCAGCAGAACTTAAAACAGCTGATACATTACGGCTTTTATTATTTATCGCGACTAATCCAACACTGGCTGTAATATCAATTGATTTACTTTGCCATTGAAAAACAAAGTCACTTACTTTTGATATTATATTTTGTGCAATCGTTGTTGCTGTTTCGATTGGACAGTTGTCTAATAAAATACCAAATTCATCACCGCCAAGACGCGCCAGGGTATCCGTTTCCCGAATCTGGCTATTGAGTAATAATGACAGTTGTCGTAATAATTCATCACCGGCAACATGACCACAGGTATCATTTATTATCTTAAATTGATCCAGATCGAGATACATTAAGCCATGCTGAATATGTCGCAGTTTAGAAGCTGTGATCGCGTCTTTTAAACGGTGCTCAAACTCATTACGATTTGCAAGACCAGTCAAGGCATCATGATAAGCCATGTGAATAATCGTTTGCTCCGCCTGACGACGCGCTTTTCGTGATTCAGATTCGCGAACTTCACGCTGAACGGCAGGCACTAAACGCGATAAATTGTCTTTCATAATATAATCTGTGGCACCGGATTTCATTGCTGCAACCGCAATATCTTCCCCCATATCACCAGACACAATTATTATCGGTGTATCATTGTTACTATCTGTTGCTATTCGTAATGCCTGAGTAGAATCAAAGCCCGGCATATTATGATCGGTTATAATGATATCCCATGAACTACCGGCAATGGCATGTCTCATATCATCACCATTTTCTACCCGCTCATACACAATGTCATAACCACCTGTTTTCAACTCACGAACAAGTAACAAAGCATCATCTTCGGAATCATCAACTATTAATAATCTTAGGGGAATACTCATTTACATTTGACCACTTATTGGAGGTGTAATATTTGCGGAAAACCAGTAATCAACCAGCTGCTGTGACATATCAGAAAATTTATCAAAATCGATTGGTTTATGAATGTAACTATTCGCACCAGAACCATAGCAATCCAGAACATCACTTTCTTCTAAAGATGAGGTTAACATTATTACCGGTAACAAATTCGTTCTATCATCTGCGCGAATGTCTTTTAAAACTTCAAGGCCATTTAATCGTGGCATATTTAAATCCAGGATAACGATACTGGGTAATTCACTACAATCACGATTTTTATATTCACCTTCACAATGCAAATACTCTAAAGCTTCAACACCATCAGACACAACAATAATGTCAGCAACGAGCTGGTTTTTTTTAAAAGCACGTACAGCTAACATAGCGTCATCTGGATTATCTTCAACTAGCAGTATTACCTGTTTAAGCATACTTAACTCCTGTAAATACATTTTTCCTGATTGATTGCTCCTAAATATAGCTTGCAGTCTTAATTACGTCAAAGAGATAACATATGCATGATAGGGTTATTGCTGAACTATACACATTATAATTTTATATAGATTATGGTTCCCACATTGAGTTTTGATTCAGCCCATAATTTGCCTCGATGTCGCGTTATAATACGATCAACGGTAGCCAGACCGATTCCAGTTCCTTCAAATTCTTCTTTTTTATGTAATCGTTGAAAAGGTAAAAATATTTTATCAACAAATTTCATGTCAAACCCGACACCATTATCTTTAATATAAATTGTTTTATCAGTACCTTGTTTTACACCAATTTCAATTGTGGCATTTTCTGTTTTGCCTGTGTATTTCCAGGCATTTCGAATCAAGTTATCCCATACAATTGTTATTAAATTTTTATCGCATAACATAGTTTTAATATCAATATTGACAGTAACATTTCGTTCCGGATTTTCTTCCTGTAATTTGTCAATTATTCGTTGAATAATTTTTTTAACATCAACTTTAATTATTTTTAACTCTGATTGAGAGACATTAGCTAATGACAACAAATCGTCAATTAACATTGACATATTACTAACGGCTTTTGTAATTCGATTAAAATATTTTTGTGCATCATCATTAAAGCTATCGGCATGATCTTCCAGCAACAATTGGCAAAAACCGTATATAGCACGCAACGGAGTCCGCAAGTCGTGTGATACGGAATAGGAAAATGACTCTAATGCCTTATTACTGTTTTGTAACTCACTGGTCCGTGCAGTAACTAATTCGCCAAGGTGCTCCCGATGAATATTTAATTCGGTCTCAACAGCCAAACGATCGGTGATATCTATAAACGTAACAACGGCACCTGTTATTTTCTTTTCATGTGAAATCGGATATGACCAATACTCAACAGGAAAAAAACTGCCATCTTTTCGCCATAAAACTTCATCGTCACTATGCGAGCTCATACCCGTGAGATAGGCTTTATAAATTTGACAATTTTTTACGGGATACACATCACCATTTGAATATTTATAATGAATCATCTCATGCATATTCTTTCCTAATAATTCTGACTCATGATCATATCCCAACATCTCGAGACACGAAGCATTTACGAAGGTGCAAACACCAAAGGTATCAATTCCGTATATTGCTTCAGCTGTCGAATTAAGCAGTAATAATACTCTTGCTTCGCTCAATTCTATTTGTCTGATGTGTCTTACAATATTGCCTTGTAAGCTTGTAATGCCAGTTACAACTTCGTCAAGTTCGTCAGGGTATTTTGATTTTTTTCTATCCAGGCTTAAAGTGGCATCTAATTTATCGGAGTCCAACTCATGGGTAAATTTTGCAATTCGTTGTAAATGCCGGGTTACCAGATAATTGAAAATATACAATATAAAAAATGCAACAAGAAATGTTTTAATTCCATTACTTATAAGTATTTGAATTATTTTATCAATTACATTTTGATATGCAGATTCCAGACTTGCTTGAATATAAAGTGAACCAAGATTTATATTTTGATTACGGTATAAATACGATATTTCTTTTTCCAAAACGACTATTCGTTCTTTATGTTTTATTCCAAGACTAATAATTTCTTCACCATCAACAATAACACGAACATAAACAACATCTGGAATTTTAATAATACCCTCTAGATTTGTTTTTAAATCTTCATGATTTGCAGTCCATAAAGTTGTCGTAACGGACTGCGTATAAAAATTAAAAATATCATCTAACCGTATTTTAATGTCATCCACCTCACTTTCAAATGTTTCATACAACTGAAAAGCACTTGATATAAAGGTTATAAATGAACTAAATAATATCACATAAAAAATCAGATTCCGCGAAACACTGTGTTTGGATAGAATAATACTCATTATTAATTATATTTTTTTAAAATTTCAGACTTCAACTTTAAATAAGTGCCATCTTTTTTCATATTTTTAAGCGTCTTGGTTAGTTTAATAGTAAGATTTTTGTGTTTTTTATGTAGATAAATGTATAACGGTTTAACGATTAATGGTGGGGAAATTAATTTCACATCTGATATTTTTTTTGATTTTAAATAATATATACCAGCCCATTTTTCATATATAATTAAATCTGCTCGTTTCAATTTCAGCATTCCAAATAACTGCTTCGGATTTTTAACTTTAGTAAGCTCAACTACTTCAGGAACATTACTCTCGAGTATTTTCCAACCATTAATGATAGCAACTGAATAAGGGCGTAAACTTTGCCAGCTGTCATTCAAGCTAATATTTTTATTACTAAATACTACAAATTCCCAATCCATGATTTTTTCTTTAACTTGAACCAGATTTGTATAACGACGATTCAAACCAGCTATCCGTCCCATCTCCCCATCAATAATTCCATTATTTGAATTGAGTAAAGCTCTTTCGGCTGGCAATTTAACGGTTTCTAATTTAATGTCTAAGCGCTTAAAAGCTTCTTTAATGACTCTATCCATAAAGCCATCAAGTTTTGCTGTATTTAAAGGTGGCCCACCTGTGGCACTTAATACGATTATTTCTTCTGCAAAGATTAATTTAGTGTAATCAAAAATAATCAATATTATAAAACTGATATAATACAGCGCTTTTAAACTTGGCATATATAATCTCTGTTATTTTTAAAAAATTCAGTTCTCTGAAATTGTTGTAATAAACAATTTCAAATTATATAAATTGATTTAATATTTTAATAACGAATTTCTCAGGTTGCAGTTATATTATTTGTTATCCAATATAATTGAACTTTTTTTATTAAAGCTGAGAACTGATGGAAGTCAACCGGCTTACGTAGATAACTGCTTGCTCCTAACGCATAACTGCTAATAATATCGTCTTTCTCATCCGACGATGTAAGCATAATAACCGGTATTAATTTAGTTTTCTCATTTTCCTTAATTAACTTTAATAATTCTATTCCGCTAATTTTAGGCATATTAATATCCATTAATATAATATCAGGCATTTCTGGAATATTTTTACAGTGTTGGAATTTTTCGTTAATTAAATAATGAAGTGCTTCTTCACCATTTTTAACTGTAATTATTTTGGTAGTGTGATTGTATTTTTTAAAGGCTCGCAGAGTGAGTTCAATATCGTCTTCATTATCTTCGACTAATAAAACGTATTTTTCCATAACAAGAAACAAACTCCAAAATTATGACCATAAATACCTCTTAAAAGATATTGGGTAATAATGATAATAGCGTTGAATTTGTTAATTTGCGAATTTAGATTTGGCTAATAACTTACTAATTGTTCCAAGTAATACTTCCCGACTAACCGGTTTGGTCAGAAATTCAGATATCCCATGAAGATGGGCATTTTCATTACTAACCTGTTCGCTATAGCCTGTACATAGAATAATCGGTAAATTACCATTCAATTGTTTTAAATTTTTACTAAATTCAATCCCCGTCATTCCCGGCATTGTTTGATCGGTAATCACTAAATCAATGGATTCTGGATTATTCTTGTATATTTCCAACGCCTTTGACCCTGAATTTGCTATCGTGACTTGAAAACCATGAATATCCAGTAACTCAGCAGTAAATTTTGTTAAACTTTCTTCATCGTCAACAACCAGGATATGACCTTCATTTATCAACCGCGGTGGTAAAATATCAGTTTGGCTATTGTGGACCAATTCTTCAGTTATCGGGAATAGTATTGAAAATCGAGTTCCGGAATCAGGCACAGAATCTACCAGTATATGTCCTTTAACCTGATGCACAATACCATGCACCACTGACAATCCCATCCCTGTGCCTTTATCAACAGGTTTGCTAGAATAAAATGGTTCAAATATACGGGCAATTGTAGCCGCATCTATTCCACAACCCATATCTTCTACACAAAGCTCCAGATAGGAACCCTGAATTTGGTTTTGACATGAGGTACACAGGGTTTCTTGTGTCATAACACTGATCACTTTAATTTTTATTACCCCTTTACTATCCATCGCGTCACGGGCATTAATGCACAGATTCATTACTATTTGATGAAGCTGAACCGGGTCCATCATAACTGCGGGAATATTATCATCAAATTCAAGCTGGATTTCGATTGTGGCCGGTAAAATTGAATCCAGTAATTTTGTTACCTCGGATACAATAACATCAACTTTTGTTGCTTGCGGTTTGGTATTACTGGTTCTCCCAAAGGCTAACATTTGGCTAATCAGATCTCGGGCACGTTCACCCGATTTTTGGACCTGAATTAAATATTCGTCTAGTTTTTCATCGTAAAACTCTTCTGATTTTAAAATTGCAAGTTCGGTATAACCTAAGATACTGGCCAGAATATTATTAAAATCATGAGCAATACCACCAGTTAATTGCCCTAATGCTTCCATTTTTTGGGATTGTACTAATTGATTCTGTAGTTCTTCCCGTTCAACTTCACCTGCTCGTCGTTCTGTTACATCACGCCAGATACTGAGATGTAAGGTTTTATCTCTTAGATATATTTCTCGAGTACTGACAAGCACATCACGAAAGTTACCATTTTTGGTTTTATGACGCGACTCATAATTATCAAAACCATTTTGTTTCACATGATGTAAATGCTTCTGAAATTCTTCAGGATCAATATTTGCATCGACGTTTTTAATATCTAATTTATGAAATTCTTTTCGAGTGTAATGTAGATTTATGTGAGCACTATCATTAAATTCAAGTATTTTTCCGGAAGACGCATCTACTAAGACTATTGAATCGACTGCCTGTTCAAAGACCGCTCTAAATCGTTCTTCAGATTCTCGTAATGCAGCATCTGCTTCAATGCGTGTTATTGCTTCAGCCAGGACATTTGAAACTGAACGCAAGAAACTAACTTCTTCAGGATTAAAAATCCGTTTTTCTTTCGTGAACACACCGAGTAAACCATGAATTTGATTATTTGCTGATACACCGATACTTATCCCACTGACAATTCCATGTTCAGTTAAAAATTTCATTGGCGAAAAACGATTATCCTGATCTATTCTACTCGATACAATACATTTTCGAGTATTAAATAAATCAGTAGCTGCAAGGGATAAAGATGGAATTTGAATTTTCGAAAAATTAATACTCTGCCATCCAGTGCCAACACGGCCGTTCAAATAACGGGTATCTGCCGATAACTCAAGATATCCTGCAAACTCCAAGCCCAGAGTTGCAGTGCTAATTGTGATAGCTTCTGATAAAAGTTCTGTTAGATTGGTAGACGATAAAGCATTTAAACCAAACTCAGCAACAACAGCTTGCATCCAGGCCTGTGAATCGGCTGTTAAACCAGTTTGAGTATTTTTTTTCAGATTTTGTAACGAACAATAAATTGTATCAACTTTATCATTTGCATCAAAAATGGGAATGAAATTTAAAAGGAGATTATCATTGCCAAATTTTATTTTTGTTATTAATTCGGTTTTAACAACATTACCATTTAGCGCAAACTTAAAATATTTCTTAAACTCAGAAATTTCACTTTGAATAAACAAATCTTCAATGGGTTGATTTATTATTAGTAATTCATTTTGAATAGAAAGAACATTTGCCAGCTCAGCATTTACCCGCTTGATAATACCTTGCGTATCCAGCTCCAAAATGCATATTGGTAGTTCAAAAAACAACTCATCATTAAGCGATTGTAATGATAAATTTTTATTTAATTCGAACGTATTTACAATATTATCCAGACTTGACTGATCAGTTGATTCTGGTACTACTGATTGCGCTAAAGTTCGAGCAATGTTGGTAATTGTATCACAGTCAAGTTTTGACCAATTTCTTTGACACTTTGAAAGCACAGCAATAGAACCTACGACAGAGTCATCAGAAACGAGTGGTACTTCTAAAATCGATATAAAATAACTATCTGAAAGACTTTTAGAATTATATTCGATTGTTTCTTTATTCCGAAGTTTATCGAGATAATTTTCAATATTGAGTAATCGTGCTTTAATTGCTGCAAGCGGAATTTCGTCATAGGGGTTATCGACGTGTACTGGAACTAAATCCCAATTCGAATTAAATCGATTAACAATTATTATTGCGGGAGAATAAAATTTTGCGATAAAGTTAGTTAGACGTTTAGCATGATCTGAGAAAGTCAGTCTTTTAGATTCAGGTTTTAAAAAACTACGATACCAGTCGAGCTGTAATTTTTGAGCCTCAATTGTTTTTCGTAATTCGTAATTTTCTTCTTGAAGAGATTGATCAGTACGAAAAGATTCGAAACGGCTCGAACTTTTACCAGAAATTCTATCTGAAGTAAGCGATTGACTATGTTGAGCTTTACTCATCTCTGATTTCATACGAAAAATTGTTTTACAATTAATGATGTATTACCATTTAATTTTAAATGGTAAAATGAAATCTTCCATGAAAATTTTCTTATTAACTAACTATATTAATATATAACCTAGTATTAATATTCTATCGTCCTATGAATTGTGTGACTAGATTACACGAAAGAACGTGTCATGGTAATAAGTATTTACCCTCGTACTATTTATCTATGCAGGGATAAATCAAAAGCAAATAACAGATATTTACCTTAACTATTTTATTGAATTGTTATCTTAGCAAACCGGCGCTTACCAACCTGGTAAATCTGAGTTGTTCCAGCTTTGATGATCAGTTTAGTATCAACTACTTTAGTGCCGTCTATCTTAACCGCGCCTTGTTTTAATAATCGTAATGACTCTGATGTACTACTTGTCAATTTTGCATCTTTTAATAAATTAGCAATGGCTAGTGTTCCAGTTTCAGAAATCACTGTAATTTCATCAATATCATCAGGAATAGCGCCAGCTTGAAATTGCTTTATAAACTGTTGTTGAGCTATTTCACCACTACCATCACCATGGAATCTATCCACGATTTCTTGTGCTAACTTAAATTTAATATCACGTGGATTACAGCCATTTTCAATTTCAGTTTTAAAACCATTAATGTCTTCCACACTTTTGAAACTTAATAATTCAAAATATCGCCACATCAATTCATCAGAGACCGACATGAGCTTACCAAACATCTCTTTTGCGGGTTCATCAATAGCAATGTAATTACCCAGGGATTTTGACATCTTCTGAACACCATCCAGGCCCTCTAACAAGGGCATCGTTAGAACAACCTGTTGTTCCATTCCCCTGGATTTTTGTAATTCACGACCTACCAGTAAATTAAATTTTTGATCCGTTCCACCGAGCTCAATATCCGCTTTCATAGCGACTGAATCATAACCTTGAATTAAAGGATACAAAAATTCATGAATGGCTATGGGTTTGCCTGATTTATAACGTTTATTAAAATCATCCCTTTCTAACATACGAGCAACCGTATGTTGGGCGGCAAGTTCGATGATTCCTGTCGCTCCGAGGTCTTTCATCCAGGCAGAGTTAAACATAATCGTTGTTTTTTCCGGATCAAGTATTTTGAATATTTGTTCTTTATAGGTTTCAGCATTTTCCTGAACCTGTTGTTCGGTTAGTGGTGGTCGGGTTGCAGACTTTCCAGTCGGATCGCCAATCAGCCCGGTAAAATCGCCAATCAAAAATAAAATATCATGCCCAAGATCCTGAAATACTTTGAGCTTATTAATTAATACTGTATGCCCTAAGTGCAAATCAGGGGCTGTTGGATCAAAACCGCATTTCACCCGTAATGGCGATCCTTTTTTCAGCTTCGCAATTAATTCATCTTCAACCAAAATTTCATCACAACCTCGCTTAATAATGTCGAGAGTTGTTTGAATATCTGACGTGTCTAAAGTTGCCATAAACTAACCTTTACAAAAGTGAAATTTTTAAACCTACAAAACATGCAAGAGTACCATAATTGGCATAGACACCGATATTCCTTATTGCGCAATTATTCATTATATTTATTGTTGAAATGCTTGCTCTTATATTGACCAGAGAGGCTATTTCAAGCTATGGTTATAATATAAAATAATTTAGGAAAATCCGTGAATTACAACTCTTTCTTAAAAAAAGACTATAAGAACATCCCTCTGTCTCATAGCAGTAAAAAATCAGGCTACCGGCAAAAGTCCAGTCGGCGGCTTAAACGTATTCATATTGCTGTTATCGCCAGTTTATTGGCAATAGTAAGTAGTGTCTTGCTGTCTGTTCCAGATAAAGCGGAGGCAACACGAGCATCGGCCATTCACGCGAATAAAGTCCAAACTGATAGTAATAAAATAGTGATAGACCTCAAATTAAACTACGATGACAAAACTGCCTATATCGATGCTCCTGAAAGTAGTTATTCAACATTGCCGAACATTCAAGAATCAGTAATTCAAATTCGATCTGAACCAAAAGAAGATGCAGATGATAATACAAATAGTCTAATCACTGAGGAATCCCCCCCTGCAGTAAAATCGGTATTTTCTGACTCAACATGGAAAAAACAAAAAATAAAATCAGGTGAATCTTTAGCGCTCATTTTTCAAAAATTAAATTTAAATCCTCGTGAGTTGCATGACATTATTAAATTAGGTAAACCGACACAAGTACTAAGATCCATTCAACCCGGACAGAAAATAAAATTTCGAATCGCTGACGATGGAAAATTGCAGGAATTACTCTATATTCAGGATTCATTGCATTCACTACATGTCATAAAACTCGATTCCGGTTTTCAAGCGATACCAATTGTAAAAACAATTGAAAAAAGAATCACCCACGCTAAAGTGGTTATTCATAACTCACTATTTGAGGACGGTTTATCTGCAGGACTGTCAAATACTTTAATAATGGATTTAGCAGGTATTTTTGGTTGGGATATTGATTTTGCTCTGGACATTCGTTCCGGCGATCAGTTTAGTATTGTTTACCAAGAACATTATCTGGAAGGTAAAAAAATTCGCGATGGCGCTATTCTGGCAGCAGAATTTGTTAATCAAAAAAGAGAATTTAAAGCAATTCGTTTTACTGATAAACACAATAGAACAGACTATTACACTCCAGATGGGCATTCAATGCGCAAAGCATTTCTAAGAACACCGGTTGATTTTAGACGAATCAGTTCCCGCTTTGGTAAACGTAAACATCCTATTTTAAATAATATGCGTTTACACAAAGGAGTCGATTATGTCGCACGTAGGGGAACTCCTGTTCGAGCATCTGGTGATGGTAAAATCGTCCACAAACGCCGTAAAGGTGGCTATGGCCGTGCTATTATAATAAAGCATGGCGGAAAATACAGTACTCTCTATGCACATTTACAAGGTTACAAAAAGGGATTATACGTTGGTAAAAAAGTAAAACAGGGACAAACCATTGGCTATGTTGGGAGCTCTGGTCGTTCTACTGGTCCACATTTACATTATGAATTTCGAGTTAATGGCGTGCATCGAAACCCTTTAACGGTAAAATTACCCAATGCAAAACCAATCAACAAAGAATTTAGAGCTGAATATTTATCATACGCAACAAAAATACTTTCACAATTAGAAAACTACAATCGAATTTCAGTTGCATTTAATCCGTAAATAATTATACCCATAATTCAAATTAAGAATAGCCTCATACAACCCGATTTAGTTTTCGACAAAGGTTTTTAAAAAAATAAATAATGAAGGATGGATACTATATAGGATTAATGTCGGGTACCAGTGCTGACAGTATTGATGCTGTTATCGTGTCCATAATTGATAATAACTTATCATTGTTAGATTCGCACTTCCATGCTATTCCACAGAATATACAAGAAAAAATCTGGTCCCTAAATAACCCAAAACAAGATGAATTACGATCCATGCTGGAACTCGACTATCAGCTTGGCCATTTATTTTCCGATGCCGTTAAAAATTTATTAAAAAAAGTATCGATCGATAAAAATAAAATTATCGCAATTGGCTCACATGGACAAACAGTACGTCATTACCCAGACTCAGAGTTTCCATCGACACTTCAAATTGGTGATGCCAATATAATCGTAGAACAAACAGGAATCACCACCGTCTGTGATTTTCGAAAAGCGGATATTGCAGCGCACGGTCAAGGAGCCCCTCTCGCACCAGCATTCCATCAATTTAAATTTCAAGATAACAAGATGAACCGTGTCGTATTAAATGTTGGTGGAATTGCAAACATTACATACTTACCATCAACAAACTCAAATTCAGATTCAATTTGCGGTTTTGACACGGGGCCTGGAAATGGCTTAATGGACGAATGGATTCAAAAACATAAACAGATGGCCTATGATAAAAATGGTGAATGGGCTCAAACCGGGGTAATTAATAAAAAATTATTAACGTTATTTTTATCAGATCCCTATTTTAGTAAACCCCATCCAAAATCAACCGGGCGTGATTATTTTAATTTATCCTGGATTGAATCACTCTTGAGTAAATATATTTCTGACGAAAAATTAAAACCTGAAGATATTCAAATGACCTTATGCGCACTAACAGCTCATAGTATCTTTAATGCTGCAAAATTACTTAACAAAACAAATGAGTTATTCGTATGCGGCGGCGGCGTGCATAATACTACTTTAATAAATTTATTAACATCCTTACTCTCAAATTCAGCTAATCCGGTGTCATGCCAGTCTACAGATAGCTTAGGCTTAAATCCCGACTGGGTCGAAGCATGTGCATTTGCCTGGCTTGCTAAACAACGGCTTGAAAATAAACCCGGAAATTGCCCGGCAGTAACTGGCGCAAAACATCATAGTGTTCTCGGTGCAGTTTATACTAAAAATTAAACTTATTTTAATACCGTTGCGACTGTTGTCAGTAGCTGGCTACCTATGAAGGGTTTTGATATAACGTCTTTGATTGAAGATACATTGTAATCCGGGTTTTTAATCAACTCATTATTACCAGAACATACTATCACTGACATATTTTTTGAAAATTTACTGCATTCTTTGGCTAACTCAATTCCTGTTAAATTTGGCATTGTTAAATCAGTTATTAGTAAATCAAATTCGTCAGGTGCACTTTTAACCAGTTCAAGCGCTTTCTCACTATTAGTAAATACTGTTGTTTGGTATCCGTGTAGTTTTAAGTATTCACCCAGATAATCTGCTACCGGTTTTTCATCATCAACGACCAGGATTTTTTGTTTAGCAGCTGAATCCGTCGCATCGGGTAATGGTAAATACTGAATTTTACTTTCTGCTACTTTTATATTTTTCACTGCAGGGAAATATAATTCAAAGGAAGAACCCTGGCCTAAAGTTGAATTAACACAAATATGTCCTTTATGTTGGTGTACGATGCCATGAATTACCGACAAGCCCATTCCAGGCCCATCTCCAAATTCTTTTGTAGTAACATAGGGATCAAATATTTTATTTAATGATTTAGAGTCTATCCCTCTACCGGTATCATCAAAAGTAAACACAACATAACCACCATCGAATGTTTCATGACATGATTTACAAATATGTTCGTGATTTGAATCGAGATTCTCATACGTTACCGATATTTTAAGTTGCCCTTTTCCGTCCATTGCTTCTTTGGAATTTAAACAATGATTCATTATAACTTGCTCAATCTGAATCGGATCGATAACAATACTCGGTAAATCATCCTCAATATTAAGTGAAATATCGATTGTTGTCGGAAATGACGACTTCAATAATTTGACAACCTCTTTTACCAAAGGCTGTAAGGACACGTTTGACGAGTTACCACCACTATCACGACTGTAAGTTAATAACTGTGATATTAAATCTCTGGCTCGTGCCCCTGCGATTAATATTTCTTCCTGATACGATACTAGTCTATTATTAGTTTCATTTAATAAAAATTCTTTTGTTAATTCAGCATATCCCATAATTGAAGCTAATATATTATTAAAATCGTGTGCGATACCCCCGGTTAACTGTCCAAGCGCTTTCATTTTATGAGATTGTCGTAATTGAGTTTCTAATCGTTGACGATCAAACAGTGTTTGTTTTTTTTCGGTAATATCACTGTGTGAACCGGATATAAATTCTATTGCACCAGAATTATTATAGGATGCCATGGCTCTTATATGGATCCACTTATAATTATTTTGTTTGGTTAATAAACGATATTCAAAGTCCAGTGTGTTACTTGTGTCATCAAGTAAATTAACACAATGAATTAATGATTTACCCGAGTCGTCAGGGTGAATTATACTGCGCCAGTCATTATAATTTTGAGGGAATTGCTCATTGGAATATCCCAGCATTTCCTTCCAACGATTGGAAAAATAAATTTCTCCGGTATTAATATTCCAGTCCCACATTCCATCATTTGTGCCACGTACTGCTCGGCTGTATCGGTCTTCGCTTGTTTCCAGCGCTTTCTCAATTTTAATTTTTTCAAGGCATAAATTAGTCTGATCAATACAATGTTTTACGCGAATTTTGATATTCTCAGCTATATAGGGTTTATTAATAAAATCATATATTCCCTCGGAAAATAAATTTGTAGCTGAATCAATATCGTTATTTTCAATAATGACAATCGATAGTAAATTCTCTTGTATATTATTGAGTAACTTTAATATTTCTGAATTTTCAATGAAGCAGGTTTTAAAATCGAGCAATACAATTGTTGGGTTTGCTGTATTGATGATTTGTTCTAAATCACTATAATTTGTATAAATGTCTACTTTATAACCGTAGTTCTGCAGGATTTTATCGAGTTGTAGGGCATCATTGATATCATGATCGATTATTAAAATAGAATCGTTTGTTTGATTTAATTCTGACATTTGATATAAATCACAAGTACTAAATTTTAATGATTAAACAACAAATAAACTTAAACTTGTCAAACTCCTGAGACCGTTAATTATAATTCGTAGTAAATTTCTAACGTGCTTCTAAATTCACGTATTTTCTAATAGGCTCACCAATATACACCTGGGTTGGTCTAAATATTCTGTTATCACCTAATTGTTCTCGCCAATGTGCAAGCCAGCCAGCCGTTCGAGAAATTGCAAATATCGCAGTAAATTGATCCGATGGTATGCCCATTTCTTCATATAAAATTCCAGAATAAAAATCGACATTTGCATAAACACCTTTTTTCGATAAACGATCTTCACAAACTTGTTCAACCATTTTGGCTAATTCAAAACGCGGGTTGATATTACCCCCGCGTGATTCAATAAACTGATCCACTAATTTTTGTAATATCGTAGCACGAGGATCTTTAGTTTTATATTCCCGATGTCCCATACCCCAAATCACTTCTTTATTAGCTAGCTTGGTGTCAATGTATTCTTCAACTTTGTCGGGGCTACCAATCTCATCCAACATAGCGAGTACCCGTTCATTTGCACCACCGTGCAACGGACCGGATAGTGTTCCAATTGCTGATGCCATAACACAGTTTGGTCCGGCTAAAGTTGAACCATTTACCAGAACCGCAAATGTTGATGCATTAATAGTATGCTCAGCATGTAAGATTAAACACACATCCATGATACGTGCCAACAATGGATCTGGCTCTTTGCCGGTAAACATGTATAAAAAATTTTCGGCATAATTTAAATCTGTTCGAGGTGCTATTGGATCATAACCATTTCGAATGTGTTCCCACATTGCAACCATGGTAGCCATGCGGGCAATTATTTTAATCGACATGTTGTTAATGTAATTCAAATCATTACACTGAGAGCCACCAATTAAACAATCATTTCCGGGATAAAACATTCCCAAGCTGGAAATTGATGTTTGTAACATCTCCATTGGATGACCTGATGATGGTAGGGTTTTCATCAAATCTCGAATTTGATACTTTACCCGCCTATTTTCACGCAAACTATTATCAAAGTCCGCTAATTCATGAGCAGTAGGTAAAAAGCCGTCTAACAACAATAATGCGGTTTCTTCAAAACTACTGTGCTCGGCCAATTCTTCAATTGGATAGCCACGATAAGCCAGGATACCTTTATCACCATTGATATCGGATATATTTGATTTTGTGGCTGGGACACCGGCAAGACCCGGTAAATATTCTGTCATCGAATACTCCATCTTCAGATAAACTGTTAGTCGTCATTCACTAATTGAAATTAATCGATAATAAACCACAAAGAAACCAATGCAATAATTTTGCCTGATTTACTCAATGTGAGACTAATTGAACTATATCACTGTAAATAATAGCTCAGTCTACACTAAGTCTATATAGTCTATACAATTTTTATTTTAGATTTAATGTTTGGCTAAGAACGTGAAGAGGGTAACATTGATTAATAAACACTCAATTATTACAGTAAGCCTGAGCTTCTGACGTATGCTCTAAATTGAAAAAGAAGAGCCACATCCGCATGTGGTGGTCGCATTTGGGTTATTTATGACAAATAGAGAACCTTCAAGGCTAACTTTAAAATCGACCTCTGAGCCCATTAAATATTGGAAACTCATCGGATCGATAACAATGGCAACCCCATCATGCTCAACAACGGTATCACCATCTTGAACATTTTCATCAAAATTAAAGCCATATTGGAAGCCGGAACAACCGCCCCCGGAAACAAAAACACGCAATTTAAGTTGAGGATTGCCTTCTTCTTCAATTAGAGTCTTGATTTTGGCTGCCGCACTATCAGTGAATGTAATTTCCTGATCATTGGTCTGTGCTGATTGATTTGCTGACATGGCATCTACTCCGGAATACGTGGATTCAATATTAATAGTATATCAGTATACGCTTAATTAAGATAAATTACCTGAGTAATTTTATCAAGATTCATCTTTATTATTAGCAACTTTTTCTTTTATTGATACAACTGATTGATTTTCATTAGATTCTGAGCGATGGACTAAATTCCCATTAACTTCGGCACCCATTGCCATTTCAATCAGAGTGTAATAAACATTACCATTTACACGGGCATCTGCTGCTAGTTCAATATGTTCCAATGCATGTACATCACCAATTATTGTACCATTGAGTACAATATTAGCGACTTTTACTTCACCTTCAACAACACCGCGCTCACTTAAGGTGAGTACTGATCCGGTTCCTTCTTCTGATATAACATTACCTTTAATTAATCCGTCAACATGAAGACCGCCATTAAAAATTATATCACCGCGAATTTCGGTATTTTGACCGATTAAAGAGTCAATTTTTGCAGATTGTTTCGGTTTTTTGGTCTTTCCAAACATAGGTATATTACTCCTTAAATGGCCAATCAAATATTTTTTCGATCATGTCTTTTTCTCTCCCTCGGGGAAGTACTTGTAAACTGACACGTTTTGCTAAAAAATTCTCAGGCAATGTAATGTTGCCTTTAAAATTCTGAAAATACTTAAATTTAAACTTTAATTCTTTTACGTGGTTCTCAGTTAACTGATTTAAACGCAGCATTTTTTGATGCCCGTTTTCAATGCCTTCTATATTCAAGCGTATATTACCCTGGGCTAATCGGCTATGTTTTAAAACCTGAGTTAGAGATATTTCATACCGATAACCGCGTAATTCTCCATTTGGTATTAACTTATAGCTTTGTAAATGCAAGCCCTGAGAAGCACTTCGTGGTGATATAATACCACGATAAAAAGCCAGTTCACCATTTAACTCTAATATTTCAGCTTGTAAGGCTTTAAGTGTTGTATTCACTTCATCATACGCTTGTCTCTCTACCTGGGCTGCACGTTCCATAACGGCATTTTCTTCACGCAATAATTCAATTTGTTCCTCAAACGAATAAATAGTGGATTCCAGTTGCATAAACTCTTTTTGAACATTCAAAGTGTCATAACCAGCCCGATATCGACCGTATTCAAATAATGCCCATGCCGCCAGTA
>JBGMRJ010000025.1:0-11214 GCA_048061315.1 Gammaproteobacteria bacterium | reverse complement strand
GTGTCATAACCAGCCCGATATCGACCGTATTCAAATAATGCCCATGCCGCCAGTACAATCGCCATCAGTATTGAGATAAAAATAATTCGTGACACCCAGGGACGATGTAAAGTAACAACCATCTCACTCATGCTATTGCGTGTCCAATATGTCTCTGCAGGTCAATCATAATTTATATAATAGCTTCTCTCATGTACTTCTAACTACGGCATTATTGCAATTAAATCCAGTCCGCTATCCTCAGCTAAATCAAACATCAAATTCATATTTTGAACCGCTTGACCAGAAGCACCTTTAACAAGATTATCAATTACTGACAGTATTACCACGGTATTATCACCTTGTGGCCGAAAAATACTAATACGACACATATTACTACCGCGTACAAATCGGGTTTCCGGATGAACACCGCTTGGCAATACATCAACGAACAATTCATCCCGATATCGCGTTTCGTACAATTGTTGTAAATCAACACTAGTATCTATCACGGTAGCATACAATGTGGCATGAATTCCGCGAATCATTGGAATTAAATGTGGCACAAAGGTTAACGACACCTTGCTATTGGCTGCTTCATTTAAACCTTGACAGATTTCAGGTAAATGTCGATGTCCGGAAACACCATAGGCTTTGAGACTTTCACCCATCTCTGCCATTAATGTACCAACATTTGCACCTCGTCCGGCACCACTAACACCTGATTTAGCATCGGCAACCAGCTGTGCTAAGTCGGTTAAGTTATTCTCGATTAGCGGTAAAAATCCAAGTTGTACAGCAGTCGGGTAACAACCCGGATTCGCAACTAATCGTGCCTTTTTAATTGCGCTACGATTTATTTCTGGCAAGCCATAAACTGCTTCATCGAGTAACTCTGGACAACTGTGATCCATTGCATACCATTTTTTCCATTCCAATGGATCTTTTAATCGAAAGTCTGCTGCTAAATCAATTATCTTAACACCGGCTTCAAGCAACTCGGGTACCATTGTCATTGCAGTGCCGTTGGGGGTCGCAAAAAAAACAACATCACATTGTTTTAACTTCGAGACATCAGGAGTAGAAAACACCAGATCAACATAACCACGTAAATTGGGAAATAAATTAGCGACAGCATTTCCTTGCTCAGCACGTGATGTAATGAGTTCAATTTTCACTTTTGGGTGTTTGGCTAACAAACGTAATAATTCTACGCCGGTGTAACCGGTTGCCCCAACTATTCCTACTTTAATCATGCTCATTTCTTCTTTGCTAATTTAATCCATGCGTTTCAGAGTTCTACCTATTTATCGCTACTATATAGTATAAATTATAGTAGAGCATATAAGTATTTCACGAATTCATTAAATAGTGAATAATTTTTTCTATTACGCGGTTGAATTAAAAATAACCGATAATGATGTAACTATTTTGCTAACGGTTGGTGATATAATTATTTTCCCTTAACCCTATTTAGTAAGTAACAGATTTGAGTTTAATGCGTTTATCAAAACCGGCAACTATCACAATTGGAATTAGTGTCATAACACTCATTTTGATCATTTCACTTTTGTACTCTGTTGGCACGGGTATCAAAAAAGCACCTGATTTAACGATGATAGATATTAACGGTAGATCAATCTCACTGAAGTCCTTAGAAGGATATCCAGTACTGGTAACATTTTGGGCTAGCAATTGCGGAATCTGCATGAAGGAGTTTCCAGAGCTGGTTGCGCTGCATCATGAGCTATCATCAAAAGGCT
The DNA here is from genome assembly GCA_048061315.1 of Gammaproteobacteria bacterium. Classification (GTDB taxonomy): domain Bacteria; phylum Pseudomonadota; class Gammaproteobacteria; order UBA6429; family Thiohalophilaceae; genus CAYQUC01. Next base: position 9,472 of record JBGMRJ010000025.1, on the reverse strand, counting down.
TAAAAATGATTGCTATTGCGATGCCCTATGATTTACCTCGAGCAGTTCTCGAAGTAAGTCAATTTTATTCTGTACCATACCCTGTTGTTCTGGATTCCGGTGCACAAGCAACTGCTGCTTTTGGTGGTGTAAAGAATACACCAACATCATTTTTAATCGCACCAGACGGGAAAATTGAATTGCATACTGTTGGCGCAGTCGACATCAATTATATAAAAAAACACATAATTAAATTTTTATAGCTTTTTAAAGGAGTAATTTTATGGAATGGTCACAAGTTATGAAAACTGTTGAAGCACTGCACATCATTTTTATGGTGACCTGGTTTGCCGGTTTATTTTATCTACCAAGATTATTTGTTTATCATTCAATGAGCAGTGATAGCATTAGCAATGATCGATTCAAAGTGATGGAAAGAAAATTATTTTTTGGCATCATGACTCCCGGTGCAATCATAACAATAGCATTAGGCATCTGGATGTTAATAGACTATGGATGGTTACAATACAGTAAATCAATTTGGCTTCATGTAAAACTGAGTTTAGTTGCAATTTTAATACTGTATCATATTCATTGCGGCATGCTGATGTTTGCTTTTAAACGTGATGAAAATAAACACAGTCATGTATTTTACCGATGGTATAATGAATTTCCTGTATTATTGTTGTTTGTCATTATAATAATGGTTGTAGTCAAACCCTGGATGATAAGCGCGACATAGCAATTTTAAATTTCAAAAAAAATACATTATAATTATTTTGAAAATAATAAAGATTCAACATCACTTACTTGTGAATGTGCATCTTTAACGGCGGTCAATACATTTTCAGTTGTAAGTAAACACTTCTGCAATCTGGCCTCGGGTATTATTTCTAATACTTCATCCGGTTCAAGCTCATCGGCTTCATAAGCCTGACTGGCTACTTTATTGGCAATGTATACCAACAGTACTTCATCGGGGTATTCTTTCGCCCGTTCAGGCTCATGGTGATACATCACACATTCAACCAGATTATTCGGTAACTGCCATTGTTTTGCTAACCTGCCACCTACTTCGGCATGATCAAAACCAATAACTTCACGTTCAGATTGATAAAGCTCAAGATTCACACCCGGTTCAATGGTGTGCATGATAGCTTGAAGTGCTAATTCGGGTATCCGATTAAACATCACCAAGTGGCCAATGTCGTGCAATAGTCCTGCTGTAAATAACATTTCGCCCTGAGCCTTGTGATTTTGATTCGCAAGTTCCCGTGCCAGCAAGCCACAGTATAAGCTATGGTGCCAAAAATCATCGACCGAAATAATTTCATTCGGAATACCATTAAATGCTTTAGTTGCCGTAGTTGAAAAAACCAAATCGCGTATTTGCTGTGTGCCCAACACCGTTACGGCACGTGAGATGCTATCGATTGTTGCACTAAAACCATAAAATGGGCTATTGGCAATACGTAACAATTGTGCGGACAAGGCAGGATCCTGACTGATTACCTTACCAATTTCATTGACGCCACAATTCGGATCATCAACCATTTGATTAACCTTAATCGACACTTCCGGCAAACTGGTTAACTCACTGACATCTTGTACAATTTCGTTAATTGATACTGACACTATAATTACCCATCATTAAATACTTGATTATTATTATAGTAGACCGAAGATGAGTATCTAGCTCAAATTTTTATATCCACGGAAATTAGTATGGTTATTTTTGATTACAAGCTACTTAACAATGTTTTTCGTGTATGCCAATTATAACGCTTAAATAAATAGAATATGCTCAGTAAAAACATAAGTACTAAAGTAGGATCAAATTTAGAATTTGCATTGAAAGTACAACCACCATTATTACCATAGACAACATCATAAGATTCTTCATAGTAATAAGATTGATCATGTTCTTCATCTTCTAATGTTAAGTAATTTAAATCATAGTCTTCATTTGGTCCATAAACTGCTACCGCACCAGTCCAGCCTGCTTCATACAAATCAATTCGGATGTCATAACTTCCTGGTGGATATCCAGTTGAAAAAATTGTATCAACTGTACGATAATTTAAACTATCATTGGAAAAAATTTCAAACGTCCTGGTTGTATAATAATGATTCCAGGGACCGCCTTCAAAACTAATATACATTCTGGCATACACTACCGCTGAACCAAAATTAACGTCGGCATCAAAGTTAATTCTAAAAAAAGGATAATAACCATCACCATCATTATCACGTACTAATTCCACATTAGCATCGAAGATTGAGAAAGAATGACTAATCGGATCGCCATTTAGCTGCTGTAATGTCGACAGATCACCAATGTAAATTCGATTATTCAAGTTAACCAACTGTGATGGTGTTTGTTCACCGGTCATTACGAGTTCAGGTGCTGATAGAACTCTCTGATTTAATAAAGTTTTAATATTAACTTTCGTTTTACTGTTTTTATTACTATCAAAGGAATAACTTGTTCGTTCTGCTGCGCTGATATTATTTGATTGAAACAATATTATGCTAAATATTAATAATACGAGAGATAAAAATATTTGTCGTGAGCTTAATCCATTACCTTGTAACTCTGTGTCGAATTTATTCATGATTGTACACCTGTAAGTTTGCGTTTCTCCATACTGCAATTAAAGTGCATAACGCATGAATGCAAGCTGAACCCTGAATTTAAAAAAATCCAGTATCATACTTGTTTCAGCTTACATTCAGGTTGGTATACGAGTGTATTCAGAAAAATTCTATGACATTAAAAAAACTTTAGATCTAAACTTGAACCATTTCAAACTCATCTTTCATAACACCACACTCGGGACAAACCCAGGTGTCTGGAACATCGTCCCACTTGGTGCCGGGTGCAAGACCTTCATCAGGAGCACCTTTTTCTTCATCATAAACATAACCACAAATAACACATAAATACGATTTCAACATAATCTCCTTCTCGGTATACTGCTAAACTACCGAGTTAATGTAACACGACTTAATTTTCTAATGATACAATCAACTCTAACTAATGATATAGACAATCAAAGATAGACTTAATTCATGCCCAGTAAACCTGCAACTGTATTAGTATTTTCCGGTCTCGATCCAACAGGGGGGGCTGGCATTCAGGCGGATATTGAAACTATACTCAGTCTAGGTGCCAAACCGTGTTCTATCATAACAGCTCTAACTGTTCAGGATACAATATCCGTTCACAAATACAGCACTGTCGAGAGCGATTTTATTGCTCAACAGGCACGCTGTATCCTGAATGACATTTCAATCAATTGTATTAAAATTGGTATGATTGCCAGTGAAGAAATCATTACTGAAATTTTATCAATAGTCAGTGACTTTCCTAAAATTCCATTAGTAATTGACCCAATCTGGTCTGCCGGTGGCGGCGGTGCATTATCAAATTCCAAAACATACAATCGCTTGCTAACCGAACTGATACCGCGTGCGAGTATAGTCACACCGAATTCTGTTGAAGCCAGAAAGTTAGTTCCATCAGCAAAAAATCTTGAAGAATGTGCTGATAATTTGCTCAGCAATGGTTGTAAATCCGTTCTGATTACCGGGGCTCACGAAGATTCAAGCGATGTCTGCAATACCTTTTACAGTAAAGATCACATCATTCCCCAGAATTGGCCTAGATTGGCTCAGAACTACCATGGTTCAGGATGCACGTTAAGCTCCAGCATTGCTGCATTTATCGCAATGGGACAAGACCTCGAATCAGCCGTATATAATGCACAACAATACACTTATAATACATTGCTAAATGCCTGTAAAATTGGCCGTGGGCAATTAATTCCCAATCGGTTCTTTTCATCTGGTAATAAAAATAAAAGATAAACGAAGGAGAGACAATTCATGATCCACCCGGCCCTTGAAGGCGTGTACGCCATTCTTGATATCGAGAATATCGACAAAGGTGAAATTTTAGAGCTAGCTCAAAATGCTATCGATGGTGGAGCAACGATTATTCAATATCGAAATAAGACCAGTCACACCTATGATCGTGAAAAAGAAGCACGCGGTGTTCTGGATTTATGCCGACAACACAATGTACCGTTCATCATTAATGATGATCTTGCCTTAGCCAGAGCCATTGGTGCAGATGGAGTTCATCTTGGTCAAAATGACATCCCCTGTAAAATTGCGCGTGATTTCCTGGGCTCCAGTTACATCATTGGTGTAACCTGTAATAATAAAATTGAAAATGCACGTGCCGCTGCCTCAGCAGGAGCAACCTATGTGGCCTTCGGTGCATTCTTCCCTTCCCAAAGCAAACCCGATGCACCTCATGCCGAATTAGAATTATTATCAAAAGCCAGAGATGAAATTTCAATCCCGATTGCAGCCATTGGCGGTATCACAACAGAAAATGCTCAACAATTAATTGATGCTGGTGCCGACATGATCGCTATCACTCGTGGTATATTCAATGCTGAAAAAGATGTTATTACCACGACAAAAGGATTCGTAACCATGTTTAATGCAAATCAGCAAAGCAAGCCTGAACCAGAAGAAGCTAACAGCCCATTTGAGATAGCAAAACACTACATACCCGGTGGTGTTAATTCACCAGTACGTGCTTTTAACGGCGTTGGTGGTGACCCGGTGTTTTTCAAAAAAGGCACAGGCGCCTATTTAATTGATGAGAATAATAAACGTTACATCGATTATGTCGCTTCATGGGGACCAATGATTTTGGGCCATGCTCATCCTGATGTAATTGCTGCAGTACAGCGAACAGCGGAGAATGGACTTAGCTTTGGTGCACCCACCATATTAGAAACTGAAATGGCCAAAAAAGTCTGCGACGTGATGCCATCGATTGAACTCATTCGAATGGTCAGCTCGGGCACAGAAGCGACCATGAGTGCAATTCGTCTGGCACGCGGTTATACCGGACGCGATAAAATTGTAAAGTTTGAAGGTTGTTATCATGGCCATGCGGATTCATTATTAATTAAAGCCGGATCTGGCGCTTTAACAATGGGCGTACCAACGTCACCTGGAGTTCCCGCCTCATTAGCCGAACACACAATTACACTCGATTACAATGACATCGATAACGTGCGTCAAGCATTTAAAGAAATAGGCGAGCAAGTTGCGTGCATTATCGTTGAGCCGGTAGCTGGCAATATGAATTGCATCCCACCGGTTCCCGGATTTTTAGAAGGTCTGCGTGAAATCTGTGATGAATACCAATCGGTATTAATTTTTGACGAAGTCATGACAGGGTTTAGAGTAGCTTTAGGTGGTGCACAGGCACATTTTGGCATAAAACCGGATCTGACTACCTTGGGTAAAGTTATTGGTGGAGGAATGCCGGTTGGCGCTTTTGGTGGTAAAAAAGAAATCATGGAACACATCGCACCACTAGGTCCGGTATACCAGGCAGGAACACTTTCCGGAAACCCGATTGCAATGGCTGCCGGCTTAGCCAATCTGAATTTAATTTCACAAGAGGGTTTTTATGATGCTATCAATGCCAAAGTCGTGACACTGACAGAGGGTATTGTTGCAGCAGCTAAACAAGCAGGGATTTCAATGAGTGCCAATGTAGTGGGTGCAATGTTTGGTTTATTTTTCACTGAAGAAGATAAAATTACGAATTTTGCTCAGGTTAGTAACTGTAATATTGAACGTTTTAAAATCTTTTATCATGCAATGCTGGATGAAGGAATTTACATGGCACCTTCTGCTTATGAAGCAGGTTTTGTGTCCAGCGCTCATTCTGATGATGATATTCAAAATACCATTGATGCGGCAGCTCGAATATTTAAAAATCTAAAATAAATCTATTAGCCGCGAAAAGGCTTGAATGGAGAAATAGCGAATAAATAATTAAAAAATGAATGAATCTACAGCATTGTCGATTTTTACATGGCTAGGTGAACATCCGGTTCTTTTCGGATTGTTTATTTTTTTAATTGCCCTAACAGAATCATTAGCTGTAGTTGGAGTTTTAGTACCCGGTGTAATTTTTATGCTGGTTATTGGAGCCTACCTTGCCACTGATCAATTCTCGTTTTTATATGCCGTAATTCTAACATTTGCCGGTGCAGTTACCGGCGATGCTATTAGTTATTATTTAGGCTACCGTTACAAAAACAAACTGGCTTCTGTATGGCCACTATCACGCTATCCAAAAACATTTGAAAAAGGAATACATTTTTTTAAACGACATGGCGTTAAGAGCGTAATATTAGGTCGGTTCATCGGACCAATACGACCCATGGTTCCAGCCATCGCAGGCATGTTTCAAATGCCACAAAAACTATTTTTTATTAGTAATGTAACATCAGCTTTAATCTGGGCACCTGCCATTTTATTGCCCGGTTATATTATCGGTTTATCTATGGAATATGCGAGTGACATTACTGCACGTTTAATTACTTTGATCATTATATTCGGTATTTTACTGTGGATTATTTTTTGGTTAATTAAAACAACCTATCTGTTTTTATTACCGCAGTTTGATAATTTCATTTCAGTCATTTTGAGTTGGAGCCAGAAGCATCCAATAACCGGGAAGATCCCTAGTATCTTACTTGAAAAACACTATTCAGATAAAAAAGTTTTTTTATTATTGACTTTTCTCTATGTTATTTTTAGTTTTGTTTTTTTTATAATTCCCGAATCGTATGATCTATTTGGGGCTGAAACTAATATTGATTTATTTTTAAATAATCTATTTTTAAAATTGAACAGCCCTAGCAGTAATCACTTTATTGTTAAAATATTAAACTTACTTGATTTTTACTGGATACTGACATTATCAATTTCAATCTTTATTTTAATCCTTTGGAAAAAAAATACTACCTTACTCCGGTATTACCTCTTTTCAATTATAAGTACTGGAATGTTACAAATAATTTTAAATACCTATTTACCAATAGATCAAAACTATAATTTATTCGCTGTAAATATTTATCTGTTTTTAACTTTTATGTTAACGTTTAATTCCAGCACTCGACGAAAAATTGTCTATTACGGAATATGTTATGCGTTGATTACTGCGATACTATTAGCACAACTGTATCAAAATAGTGCGGATATCATTCAATTAGCAATAATTAATTTATTTTCAATTTTTTGGATTATTATTCTTACCAGCACATACCGTCACCATTGCACAACAAATCAGATAACACATCAATTTCAAAGAAAAACCGGTTTATTTTTTTTGGCTCTACTCTTTGCCAATATTATTTTTCTACCAGCATCGTTTAAATTTAATCCTGAAAAACCGAATATTTTTATCATCGAAAAAAATAACTGGATAAATAATGTTTCATTGATTTTGCCTGCACACCGAAAAGGTTTTATAAATACAAAAAAACACCCTTTTAATATTCAATGGGTCGATTCGAAAGAGGATATAATTAAAACATTTTCGAATAAATCAAAATGGATGTTTTCCAGGAGTCCGACAATTTCTGAAACACTACAATTTTTAAACCCGCAAGCCGATATAAACTCATTAGCTATTTTCTCTCACTTGCATAATGGCGCATATGAACAGATGCGCTTTACTAAAACATATGAAAATAAAAAAGGACAAAAAGAAATTCTGGTTATTCGATTATGGAAATCAAATTTTAAGGTTAAAGATTTGAAATCTGAAAAAAAATCTAAACAATTGTGGCTGGGAACATTAACAAAACTTATAATAGTAAAGCGATTAGGCTTTCAACTTTTACAAACTAAATTACTAAACAAAAATCAATTTCAGAAATTTGGTAGCAGTTTTAAACAGTCCGGTACTAAAAAATTACTTAGACATAAAAATGAGATTAGTATTTTATTATTGTCTTCAAAGAATCAATAACAAACCACAAAACTTACCAAACTTCCATTTTCTCAAGGCTTTCACTCAGACTTTCCAGTCTTTCGATGGGATCATCCAGTTTCAAATAACCCTGTTTTAATTTTAATTCCATTGGCAACAGTTCAACTAACCTGGCACCTACCCAAGCTGCATCATCATAGTTAGTTGGCATTGTTGTATAAGGAGGATCAAGCTGATCAATAATTTGATGCAATAAACTAATCATCGGCTTGTATTGATTTGGTATTGGTGTTTCGGGATCATTGGGAATTAGTTCAACCTCAGCCATCACCAACTGACTGTGCTCAACATGATGTGAGAGTATGCTGAATCGTTGTTCACCTCGAACGGTTACCCCCAAAACACCATCATTACGTTTATTAAAATAGGTGATTTTACTCAAGGTACCCGTTTTATGTGTTTGAGCAGCTTTACCAACTTCCAAACCATCTCTGATTAATACCACCCCGATTCCGATATCATTTTTCATACAATCACTTATCATATCGAGATAACGAGGTTCAAAAATTCTTAATGGTAATGGTCCACCCGGAAACAAAACTGTTTGCAAAGGAAATAATGGTATTGTAGCTGTCATGTGATTTTGACTTTAATTTAACATTAAATGTTAATTACCAATTTAGGGAAGATCCATAAGTCTGTCTTTATAAAATTAGACCTGGATAACTCACATTGCAATCGAATTTTGAAAATATGTGCATTATTTCTAATTCTATTGAGGCAGAGTCAATATTTGTTGATGTATATCACAATCATGCACCCCATTTTGGCAATAATTGATGCTCAATTTTTAAATGATCTAAAATTCGTGCCACCATAAAATCCACCAAATCAGCAACTGAATCTGGTTTTTGATAAAAACCCGGATTCGCCGGCATGATCGTAACCCCGAGCCGCGCTAATTTGAGCATGTTTTCTAAATGAATCGCCGACAAAGGCGTTTCTCGAACAACCAGAATTAATTTTTGTTGCTCTTTAATCATCACATCAGCGGCTCTGGCAATCAAATTATCACTCGCACCTTGTGCAACTGCCGATAAAGTTCCCGCGGTACAGGGACAAATAACCATTGCATCGGAGCAACCCGTGCCACTTGCCATTGGTGCCATCCAGTCATCTCTGGCATAAACATTTAACAATCCCTGCGGTGAATTAAAATGGGAACTTAAAAATTTTTGAGCATCGCTTGCCCGTGATGGTATTGATAAATCCGATTCCATTGCAAGCACCATTTGACCTGCTTTGGATATAACCAGATTAACACGACATTTTGATTTTAATAAACACTCTAATAAACGCAAACCATATGGAGCACCGGAGGCTCCGGTAAACGCAAGTGTAATAGTTTGTTGATTAGTGTTATTCATCATGTCACCTTTAAATTATATACCAAATCACTGCTGCCCCGCTAACACAACAAGATATCGTTAAAATTCAAGTAGTTTCTACACTTGAGTTAACTGCGGCATCACCGGATACTAATCTTATAAAGTACTTCTCCCCTTTTGTCCGGTCGTGATATTCGCCATGGCCGCTCGACTGCTTCAGGGATGACTGTCTCTTATACACATATTTCAATGGTCCCCATAGTGTTTGTCTACGAATAGATTAATA
>JBGMRJ010000024.1:22037-30272 GCA_048061315.1 Gammaproteobacteria bacterium | reverse complement strand
GAATATTCTGCGAGTACTCCCAGACCACCATGGACTTCCATTGCCCATTTACATGTCTGTATTGCGAATTCTGCAGTCCAATATTTGGCGAGATGGGCAAGTAGTCGAAATAGATGATACTGATCATCGTAGGGTGGGGTTTGTCGCCACACAGAATTCAGCATTTGAGCAGTTTTAAAGGCAAGTGCCATGGCTAACTGCAAGTCGTGACGGCGCTCGATGAATTGTTGTTTCATTAATGGCTGCTCGATGATGGGTTTACCGAATGCCCTGCGTTGGCAGGCAAACATGCTTGCCTCGGTTAGAGCGCGTTGAGCTAGCGCTACACTCGCAATGCTGTTGGCGACGCGCGAAATATTCAGCACTTCTAAAATTAGATAAATACCTTGTTCGCATTTGCCCAGTAACCACGCTTCACTGTTGCGCAGTTCGACCTCACCGGTAGGCACAGAACGGGTGGCAATTTTATCTTTTATGCGACGAATAGTGTAATTGAGTTCGCCATTTTCTTTTAAACGAGGTACTAAAAATAATGCCAAGCCGCGAACATCAGGCGTAGCAGCTTCTGGCCGTGCTGCAACTATAGCTAATTCAGCACCTAGGTTACTAGCAAAATACTTATCACCATTTAGTCGCCAGCAGTTTTTGTGTTTTTGCGCTGTGGTGTCAATATTAGCGCCGAGATCAGAGCCCCCTTTTATTTCAGTCATCCAGGTAGCACCCTGCCAAACACTGTCGTCAGTTCGTAATAATTGTTTTAGAAAACGTGCTTTGAGTGCTTCGCTACCGTATTTTTCCAGCGGTATTGCGGTGGCGAGTGACACAGTATAAGGACAATAGAGACCGGGATCATAAAAAGCAGTGATATAACCGAGCCGATAGAAAGGCAACACTGAATTTAGTTCAAAGACCTTTGATATAATACCGTGATGGTAGCCCTGGTGTAGCATTGTCCAATAGTCTGGTGGATAACAGATTTCATCTATTCGTGTGCCGTTACGGTCGAACATACGTAACCACGGTGTGCCGGCGTGGTCTATCGACTCGGAAATACCTTGACCACGTGTTGTCCACCAGTTTTGGTAGTCTGCCAGTACAGTTTTATCAGGAAACTCACCCAAGCCGTCTGCCATAAAATCGAGTGGTGTTATATAGGTTTCAAGATTATTCACAGACGCTCCTTGAAATTATTTTTAAAGTGTTAGTTTCTTACACTCCAGACATAAAATTCTGCTTGTGATTTTTGCCCGACACCAATCGCACCTTTGTCAAGATACAATGCCCAGGCCCAGTCTGGTTCATAAAGACTGGTAGTCGATGACCAGTAAACATCATGCAGTGACATAAAAGGGTGTCCATTTGTCAGCGCGGGTGTATCAGAGTTGCAGTCAATCAGCGATTCCAGTTCGTTTATATTAGGAAGTCGCCAGTGATTTGTGTAATCATTTGATTCGGTATTAAGCTTTTCAATTGCAATTTCAGCTTGTGACCAACTTACAGGGCCAGTTAGATCGGCGCAACGTTGCCAGCTAAGACCCGTCAATCGATCGATTACAATATTCTGAGTTGTTTCAAAACGTGGTGAAGGCCAGCTGTAACCATAAGAAAATTCAGCATCCTGTCCGGTGCCAGCGCAGTTAATAATTAAACCATCACTGTCATAGCATCGTTGCTGTCCTGTTTTTGGAATGATGCCCTTGTCCTGTCCACGCACCGGCCACAGCATAAAGGATTGATCCTTGCCACCATAAAACATTCGACCACCATCGATGTTGACATACCAGGCATGGGCAGGATTAATGACTGAGGTAGTGGAACTCCAGTACCAACCATTAAATACATTGTTAAAAGTCGGATCGGTTGGTAGTGCAGGGTGTTTGGTTTGATGACTAATCAGACTGCGTAATTCATGGCGGTTGGGAACTCGCCAGTCGTGATACCCGAATTGCTGTTGATGATTCATTTGTTGCACATAATCAAGTGCTTCCTGCCACATTAGCGGAAACTCGGCAAGATTGGCATCGCGACTCCATATCAGGCCAGTTAGACGATCCGTGATAGTGTGTTTTTCTGTTACAAAACGCGGTTTTGGCCAAGCCATGCCTCGTGCGAATTCACCGTCCTGTCCCGATTTTGCACAATTGATGGCACGACCACTGGCATCATGGCAAGTAACTTGCCCGGTTTGAAGATAAGTGGTTGTTTCCATTACAAACCTCCATCTTATTAGTCACCGGTTGCCACACTTTGGCAAACCGGATTATCACTTTGAACTTTTTAGTATCGATTCACTATAATTTTACTCGGCCTAATCGCAACGCATTGGTAATCACCGATACAGAGCTAAAGCTCATTGCAGCCGCTGCAATGATTGGTGATAACAATATTCCGAATACGGGATAGAGTAAGCCGGCTGCTACTGGAACACCTAATGCATTATAGATAAATGCGAAAAACAAATTTTGACGAATGTTTCTCATGGTGGCACGGCTGAGTCGTCTGGCTCGAACAATACCGCGCAAATCTCCTTTTATCAGAGTTACGCCGGCACTTTCCATTGCAACATCGGTTCCGGTACCCATTGCAATACCGACTTGTGCTTGTGCCAGTGCTGGAGCATCGTTAATACCATCGCCAGCCATCGCAACAATATGGCCTTCGGCTTGTAATTGTTTAACGACGGCAGCTTTTTGATCCGGCATTACTTCAGCTTGCACCTGATCGATGTCCAGTTTGCTGGCAACCGCTTCAGCCGTTTTAAGACTGTCGCCGGTTAACATAACAATTCGGATACCTTCTTTATGTAAATCATTAATGGCTTCGGGGGTAGAATCTTTAATTGGATCAGCAACACCAATCAAACCGGCAATTTTGCCGCCGATGCCCAAAAACATGACCGTCTGGCCTTCGGCACGCAAAGTTTCCGCTTGCTCGGGTAAGTCAGCAACATTGATGTTGAGGCTGTCAAACAGTTTTCGATTACCCAGGACAATCGCTTTTTGTTCAACATCACCAGTCACACCTTGGCCTGTAACAGATTGAAAATTTTCGGTTGCAGATAAAGTTACTTTTCTGTCTTCTGCACCCCGTACGATTGATTCTGCAAGTGGGTGCTCACTAGCACGTTCCAGACTCGCAGCCAGCCGCAACACATCATGCTCTTCAAAGCCGTTAGTGGCGACGATTGAAACCAGTTTTGGTTTGCCTTCGGTTAAAGTACCGGTTTTATCGACCACCAGAGTATCCACTTTGCGCAATATTTCCAGTGATTCAGCATTTTTAATTAACACCCCCATCATGGCACCTTTACCGGTACCCACCATAATAGACATCGGTGTAGCCAATCCGAGTGCACAGGGGCAGGCGATAATGAGTACTGCCACCGCATTAATGACGGCATAAGCAATTGCAGGTTCTGGTCCCCAAATGCTCCAGATGATAAAAGTTAAAACTGAAATTAATACCACTGCAGGAACAAAATAGCCGGCGACAACATCAACCAGTTTTTGAATTGGTGCGCGGCTACGTTGAGCTTCGGCTACCATTTTAACGATTTGTGACAACAAGGTATCGGAACCCACTTTCTCGGCTTTCATTAACAGACTGCCAGTGCCATTAACCGTTGCACCAATTAATTTTTCGCCCTTGCTTTTTTCAACCGGAATGGGTTCACCGGTTACCATTGATTCATCGACATTACTTTCACCATCAATGGTAACCCCATCTACCGGAATTTTTTCTCCGGGACGAACGCGTAATACATCACCCAGTTTGACATGTTCCATTGGGATATCTTCTTCAGTTCCATCATCGCGAACAATTCGAGCCGTTTTAGGTGCCAGTCCTAACAGCAATTTAATGGCTGCATTGGTTTGGCTGCGGGCGCGTAACTCCAGCACCTGACCCAGTAAAACCAGCGCGGTGATAACTGCTGCTGCTTCGAAATAAACGGGTACTACACCCATATCGTTAAATACCTCTTTGGGAAATATACCGGGGAACACAGTTCCGATTACACTATATATCCAGGCGATACTGACGCCGATACCAATCAGGGTAAACATATTTAAATTACGCGTAACCAGTGACTGCCAGCAACGAACATAAAAAATCCAGCCACCCCATAGTATTGCGGGTGTCGCAACTATCATTTCAAGCCATTGGCGAAGAGATGGATTAATTATCTCGGCCATTGCTTCGGGCCAAAATTCGGCAGCCATGGCACTGAAAAACACCGGGATTGCCAATAATGCGCTGATCCAGAAACGGTGAGACATATAGTCCAGTTCACTGGTATCTTCGTCCGCTTCTACGGTCATCGATTCCAGTGCCATTCCACACTTAGGGCAGGCACCGGGTTCATCCTGTATTACTTCAGGATGCATCGGACAAGTGTATTGAGTTTTTGTTGCAAGAACGGGTACACCTTTAACTTCAAGTGCCATACCACATTTAGGACAAGCACCTGGACCTTGTTGTTCAACTTCGGGATGCATAGGGCAAGTAAATGTTGCCGATTCATCAACTTCTTGTGGTGCAGCAGTATCGTTAGACTTATTGAGGTATTTGTCAGGTTGTTCATCAAATTTTAACGCGCAATGTTCGCTGCAAAAGTAATAGTCTTTCGATTCATGCTGACGTTTATTTTCTGCATCGGTAGTGACATCCATACCGCAGACAGGATCTTTTAATTGTTCTTTGTTGGTGTATTGTGAGGGGTTTTCTTCGAATTTATGCAAGCAGTGGTCACTGCAAAAAAAATATTCCTGCCCTTCATGATTGTAATGTGAGGAACTATCCTGCTTTACATCCATACCGCATACTGGATCAATCGCCGCATTAGAAGCAGTGGCTGTTTTATTATCCATTATTTTTCTCCTTTATTATAAGCATGTTATACACCTGTTGTTATGATAATAAATGTTTTGTTGTTATCGTTTTCAAGTTTTAGACCTAGTTTAGCACTTAGGTGCAACACACAGGTAAAGCTGTTAAACAATTTAATTTCATAACTTTCATTTTTCAGTTAGTTAGTCAATGATAATCTGAGTTTGTTCAAAAGCTTATCAATCTTTTTGTCTGTTCTCTTGTTGTTAAATGAAGCTTATTTAACACCAAAAGATTAATTTTAATCTCAACTTGACCTATGTCTAACACTTAGGTCTTATACTTACATTAAGAATTAACGAAGATCTGATTTAGCAAAATAGGAGAGCATCATGGAATGGTTAACTGAAAACTGGTTTTGGGTATTGCTCGGTGTTGGTTTTATCGCTATGCACCTGTTTGGTCATGGTGGGCACGGTGGCCATAAAAAACAGCAGGATTCGGAAAAAGATTCAAATCATCGACATTAGGAAAATTCATATTGTGGGAGGGGGTTATGAAAAATCCACCTGAAGTTAAATTACGTGATGCCTCAATTGGGCATTGGATTATGAAAAAAATTCTATCGGGTTATCATGGTTCGGTTGCCTTACAGCTATGGGACGGGCAGTTTGCTGTAGGACAATCGGATGCTCCCTGTACGGTAATAATTAAACACCCCTGGGTTTTACGGGAACTGGTTTTGTATCGAAATGTAGTTCACCTGGCAGAAGATTATTTAACAAAGGATATCGAAATTACGGGTGACTCCGAGTGTTTGTTTGAGCTTGTAACGTATATCAGGGATTTGCATCTTTCATGGATGACCCAACTGAGTGTATTACGTCGGGCATTTAAGCTGCCACATTTTCACCATGATAAAAGTATACATTCGCTACGTGCTGGCCGTAGTCGACGACGAAATACCAAAAAGACTATATCCCACCACTATGATGTCGGAAATGATTTTTATGGCATGTGGCTGGATAAGGAAATGGTTTACTCCTGTGCATACTTTTCAAATCCCGATCAAACACTCGATAGTGCGCAACAGGATAAGCTGGATTATATCTGTAAGAAGTTACGTTTAACACCGGATCAAACGCTACTGGATATTGGATGTGGTTGGGGAGCATTGATATGTTGGGCAGCAAAAAAATATGGTGTCAAGGCACATGGCATCACACTTAGTGAGCAGCAGTTTGCTTATGCACAACAACGAATACGTAAAGAAGGTCTGCAAGATCGGGTCACAGTTGAATTACGAAATTATGTCGATTTGCCGGATGACGTTCATTATGATCGAGTCGTGAGTGTCGGTATGTTTGAGCATATCGGTGTCGATAATTTTCCGGTTTATTTTGAAACCATTAAACGGGTACTAACAGCAAGTGGATTATTTCTCAATCATGGAATCACTAATGACACCGGTTGGCAGAATACCCCAATCACACGTTTTATCAACAGTTACGTATTTCCGGATGGTGAACTGGCTCGCATCAACTCGGTCATTAATGCCATGGAAAATGCCGGTTTTGAAATTATCGATGTAGAAAGTTTACGTCGTCACTATGCACTGACATTACGACGCTGGATCAAAGCATTGGAAGAAAACAAGAATAAGGCGATCGCCATTGTTGGTGAAGCAACTTACCGGGTATGGCGTCTTTATATGTCGGGTTCAGCATATTATTTTGATGCTGGAAGTATCAATGTTTATCAGGTTCTGGCCGGACACGATCGCGAACCATTAACCGTCGGTCTGCGACGGGACGAATTGTATGAAAAAGGCTGCGAATGTGAAAAATAAGCTGAAAGAGCCAACCTAAACTAATCTTATTGATAACCATAAAATCTGCAGTACGGGATCATTCATCAAAGTTGGTTAATTGAGCTGAAAAATTAGTATTAAACTACCTTGACCTGTGACTAACACCTGGGTCTTATACTTAGCTTAAAGTTTATGGAATTAATTGAAGGAGAAGATTATGAAATGGTTAATTATGAATTGGGTCTGGCTATCGATCAGTGTGGTATTTGTCTTCATGCAGTTATGGCTGATGGCTCAGAAAAATGTTCGAATCATCAGTATTAAGGAAATTAACAATAACAGGAGACGCTCATGAAAAATCCACCTGACATTAAATTCCGTGAGGCCGCAGCAGGGCATCAAATTATGAAAAAAATTCTGGGTGGTTACCATGGTTCGGTTGCCATACAATTATGGGATGGCAAGTTGGCTGTAGGGCAGAAAAATGCAGCTTGTACAGTTGTAATAAAACATCCCGGAGTATTACGCGAACTGGTTTTTTATCGTAATGTAGTGCATTTAGCCGAAGATTATTTGATGCAGGACATCGACATTAATGGAGACATTGAATGTTTGTTTGATTTGGTATCGTATCTTGGTGATGTGAAGATGTCATGGTCAACTAAATTGAGCATATTGCGTTTGGCATTTAAGCTGCCAGGTTTTCAACATGATAACAATGTACATGCAATACGCGCAGGTCGTTCCAGACGAGGCAATACTAAAAAGAGCATATCCCACCACTATGATGTTGGTAATGATTTCTATAAATTATGGCTGGATAAAGAAATGGTTTATTCCTGCGCTTATTTTTCTGATACTGATCAAAAACTCGAAAGCGCACAACAAGACAAGCTGGATTATATCTGCAAGAAGTTACGGCTGGTACCGGATCAAACACTACTGGATATTGGTTGCGGCTGGGGTGCACTGATTTGTTGGGCAGCTAAAAAATATGGAGTTAGGGCACATGGCATTACTTTGAGTGAGCAGCAATTCGCTTATGCCAAAGAACGGATTCGTAAAGAAGGTCTGCAAGACAAGGTGACTGTTGAATTACGAAATTATGTCGATCTGCCTGAAGATGTTTTTTATGATCGTGTCGTTAGTGTTGGTATGTTCGAACACATCGGCGTCGATAATTTCCCGGTTTATTTTAAAACGATTAAACGGGTACTGTCACCCGGTGGTTTGTTTCTTAATCATGGGATTACCACTGACAATGGCTGGCAGGATACCCCATTAACTCGCTTCATTAATCGTTATGTATTTCCAGACGGTGAGCTGGCACGTATCAGCAGTGTTAACACCGCCATGGAAGATGCCGGCTTTGAGATAGTTGATGTAGAGGGTTTACGTCGTCACTATGCAATTACATTACGTCGCTGGATTAAGGCACTGGAAGAAAACAAGGATAAGGCAGTTGCCATTGTTGGCGAAGCTACTTACCGGGTATGGCGTTTGTATATGTCGGGATCAGCCTATCATTTCGATGATGGTAATATAAATGTGTATCAGGTTTTGGCCGGGCACGATCGTGAACCATTAAGTGTTGGTCT
>JBGMRJ010000024.1:0-21937 GCA_048061315.1 Gammaproteobacteria bacterium | reverse complement strand
TAAATGTGTATCAGGTTTTGGCCGGGCACGATCGTGAACCATTAAGTGTTGGTCTTCGACGAGATGAATTATATGAAAAAGGTTGTGAATGTCAGGCCGGTAGTAATGATCACCATTAGTATTTAAAAATAGGCCCGGATTGTCTCAAGTTATCCTGAGATAATTGAATCCGGGTCCCCGCCCCGGGAGAATTCATATACGTCACCACTTCATCGGAATTAAATCTTTTATCAGGTTCAATTTCGTCTGTTATGAGTGGTGATGTTGGTGCCCTTGAGAGGTATTGTCGTATTCCAGATTATCAAGTTGAGTTTCTTCATGGTAATGTATAAACGCAAGCTTAAGTTTATTTGCGAAACTTGTACCCAGTGTTTTTCCTGAATTTTCAAGTGTGTTTTCGATTTGCTGTGTTGTTACTTCAAGTAGATCATATGTGATTGAAATTATATTAGACTTGATAGAAACATCTTTAATGCCCATCATGGCTTTCAACGACTTTATAATATCACTACTATCTTTATCCGAAATTTCTTCATCGAGTTTTAATATTCGTTGTTTAATAATGTTTTCACCTCGTTGTTTCTGTGTTGATTTACCAGCAGATCCTATATAAAGATGAGGATTAGTTTCAAAACGATCCCTGCATTGTTGCGAGCAAAATGAAAAAGTCCGATCTTGAAATTCATACGAAAAATCACCAGGATTGACATCCATTAAACAAACATAATCGCGAACTGTTTTTATATCTGGCATGAAAATAGTCCTTTTGCCTATTGTTTTTTAAATTTCTTAATAAATTCTTCTATTAAGCTTGTAGGAACAGCCCCGGTTTGTTCTGCCTTCAATTCTCCAGTTGGAGAATACACGAGAAAAGAGGGGGTTCCATATAAATTTTTTCCTGTTTGTAATTCATAAAGATGATCAACCACGATAGGTGCTGCAATTAAATTAGGAAAATTCACTTTATGCTTTTTTATAAATTTTTCTGCATTCGCTTTAAATTCCCAACCATCAACTGAAATTCCTAGAATTGTCGCATCGACGTCTTTATGTTTATTATGGAAGGTTATGTAGTTTTTAACTTCGATATTACATATATGACAATCTGAAGCCCAAATCATAACGATTAGCCACTTACCTTTACCATAATATTCACTCAGTTTATGACTTTTACCACTAAAATCTTGTAGTAATATTTCCTCATTGTATTTTAAATGTTGACTGTCTCCCGGTTTCGTCAATTCGGCTGACCAGATAATACCACTTGCAAGAGAGCTGATTACAATAAAAAATATCAGAAAAATTGACTGGTATAATTTCATAATTTCTTAATTCATTTTCTGTATTAAGTCAGGTTTTAATGATGCATGAGATATTTGATATTGAAATTCAGATTTTATTGGTTTTGAATATTTTGGATGTTTAATAATGACTTTTATTCGATAAGGTCCAGTTTCATTCATCGTAAAATAATTACCGTAAACCAGTTGTTTATTAAATTGCATTTCTTCCAACATTTTTAATTCGCTGGTGTCATGTGGTGTTGCCAGTTGAACAGATATGTGGGCGTTATCCAATCTTTTACCAGAATCATTAAAAAGTGCAATAGTGATGTGATAGCGATATTGGCCGGCAGGAAGTCCACCGTGCATATTACTAATTCTGGTTCCTTCAATGATTTCAGCGGGCAGCACGCCAAGATAAATTGAAACACCGTTAACCGTTTTATGTTGGCTGGTATTTTTATCAATTGCTAATGATGGGTTTATGGCAATAAAACTTGAGAATAATATTGCCACCAGTATTTTTATTTTCATATCAATTAACCTTAATTAAATTAAAAGTAATACAAAAAAACATTACTTACTCTTTTAGTTTTATAGTCGATTTGACAACAAAGCATTGAAATAGTGCAGTATGAATTACGATTTATTGATCTGAATCAATTATTATTTTCAGGGTTTTTCGGTAAAGCTATTTTATTGAGCGCCTCAATATCGAATTTGATATTATCAATATAAGGTTCAAGAGACTTCAGTGTTTGTTCTAATGCAGATTTAAGAATATCACGTCCATTATTAGTTTTTGGCCATTCTATGGGCGGTAGGTTCGGGTTAACAATTATAATTAATGCATTGCAGCCACAAGGACAATGTTGGAATGTCAGAAGCTGATTTGATAAATACCAGGGCTGATGTCGATATAAAAATAAATTTAATATTTTGATTAACGTCCATGGTTGTTTAAATGCTGCAGCTAATTCTGACAATTGATTATTTTGTTCAGCGACATGATGAACAATAAGTACATCAAGATCATGTTTGCAGCAAATGGCGTCCGTGGCAGTTAGTTCGAGTAAAGCGCCATCGCTATAAAGTTCACCATTAATTTCTACAGGCTCATATAAAACCGGGACAGCGGCACTCGCTACCATTGTTGCAGCAAGTTCACCTTCATGGAATATTGTTTTCGCACCAGTACCGATATTAATAGCCAAAGCATAAAATGGAATTTCACATTGAGAGTATTTCTGCACTTTGAGTTGCTCGATACAAAATTCTTTTGCTGCATTAGTTGATGAAATACCACTATAACCACGCCACTTATGAATTATTAATGACCAAAACAAACGAAACCAGGACGGTTGCCAAAATCGTGAAGGGTTTAATTCACTGAGTGTTGTTGACCATGTTTGCATGTTTTGTCCGCTAGCAAAAATACCGCCAACAACAGCACCCGCACTGCATCCGGTAATTGCAGAAATATCCAGCCCCATTTCCTGAAGTGCAAGCACAAAACCACTATGGGCGTAAACACCACGTACACTGCCGGAACTTAGTGCAATACCAATACGTGTTTTGTTAGTTTTTTGTTGTGTAATCATGAATGTATTTTAGATTCTTGTACTAATCATTAGACACCAGCTTATTTAAAATAATCATATTATAAACACTTTTAATGATCTACATCATTAAAAAACAGACAGATAGCGAAGACCGATAATGACCAGAACCAGACTCAAGATTCCTCGTAGCCAGTTTTCAGGCAAGTATTTACTAAGGTAAGGCCCTATGATTGAACCTATTGCAGTTCCAGCAAGCAGCAAGCCCAGTAAAGGAAAATCGAGGTCAATACCCAAACGAACGTAATTTGAAATTGAGGTGATAGAATGGATGGCAATTGCAAAAGTTGATGTTGCTGCAACAATAAACATGGGTAAACGCATAATGATACTCATGAAAGGTACTAGCAGAAATCCACCACCGACACCAAGAGCAGATGAAAAAATAGCAATACCCATCCCGGTAAAAAAGGGTAGCCATGGATTATACCTAAAATTTTCGTTACCAAAACTAAATTCAATATTTAATACAGACCATTGAGTATGACGTACACCAATAGAACACGGGTTACCGTTATTTTTAATTAGATTCTCGAAATTCTGTGAGGCTCGTTTGGTGTGAGCCGCCAGTTTTTGTTTTTTACTTAATATATGCCAGATAATTTGAGCAGCTATCAATAATACTAAAACCGCAAATACAGGTTTAAATATAGTCATATTTGATAAGTAATTAATTGAAAGTGAACTTCCGACTATCGCACCTATTATTCCTCCAGCGCCCAGTATTATTGCTAAACTGATTATCAGTCGACATTGTTTCATGTAAAGTGGTATAGCAACAAGCGGAGTGACCAGGGTTAGCATTTGTGCCATTGGTTTGATCAGGTTTGGATTTTGAATGCTTAAAATGGATATCAATCCAACTGAAGCCAAAATACCACCGGCAGCCCCGATAGTCGAAAATACCAATCCAACCAAAACACCCCATAATAGCGGTATCCAGGGAGAAATAATAATGTCAGATACTTCAAATATCATATAAAATACCAGCGTAGGTTTATTAATTAAAATTTGAATATAGTATAATACTACATAAGAGTATGGTGATCAGAAAGACTTATACTATTATATTTCTAAAGTTTAAAATTTTTGATCTGGATCATTTCACTATTGTTTCTTAATATATTGATTAATCATGGAAAAACATTCAAAAGTATTTAGTAAAGTCGCAGTTACAGGATTTGGACTTTTTTTAATTTCAATTATTGCTGTTTTACTTGCACCATTAGGTAGTCGAATTGGTGTCTGGAGTTTTGACGGAGCAGTCGTTATTTTAAAGATTGCAGCTTATTCTGGAATAGCGTCAGCATGTATATCCATAGTTGGCGCAATTATTTCCCGCCCGGGAGGATCCTTTCGAGGTTTTTTATTAAGTATTTCGGTTATTATAATTTTTATTCCGACACTACTGTTTTTACTATATTGGAAAGACGCAAAAGAAAATTTACCACCAATTCAGGACATCACAACGAATACTGAAAAGCCACCACAATTTTGGGCGGCACCTAATTCAAAAGTGTATGGTGGTATTGGTGTAGCAGTTTATCAGGAGGAATTTTATCCTGACATCAAACCATTAATCCTATCAGTGACTCCCGAGAAAGTATTTGATCTCTCATTGGAAGTTATCAAACAAAAAGGCTGGCAGTTATGGGAAGAAAACCGTGCCGAAAAACACATAGAAGCAACTGAAACGACATTTTGGTTTGGTTTTAGTGATGATGTTGTAATACATATTACTAAAACTGAGTCTGGTGAAACGCGTGTAGATGTACGTTCAACATCACGCTTTGGCGGCGGCGGGGATGGTGGGACCAATGCCAACCGTATTCGCTCGTTTATGACAGCGTTAAAAAAATTAGTTGATAATTAAAAGATTAATCATCAATTATTCCAGACTCGGAAAAAATAAAACTATATTCATCTTCATTAATGTTAACTCGCAGACACCCACCATGACCGTCTGCGTAAGCTAGCCATCCGGGTTTGTGTTGACATTCAGGAATACAAGGATGCTCTTCCCGCTTTTTAGCATCATACCATGCTACCAACATAGGACCCTTAATAATACCGGATGCGTGTTCTTCGCTAATTTTTTTTGCATGAGCAAAATCCAGTTCTTTTTTATCAGTAGTAATGTTAATCGTTTGGTATTTTTCCTGGGACATAATATTAATTATTTAATATCGTTTAAATATTTTTGGGGTTCGATATTAAATCGTTCCAGACAATTTTTTGAGCAGAATACATATTTCTTATTTTGGTATTCAGTTTGTATCGTTGCAGTCCATTCATCTACTCGCATATTACAAACAGGATCTTGTAGCCATGAATGTGGTTCAGATTTTCGATCACGCAGACTACCATCTTCTAGCCACAATACCCGATCGGCAATTTCTTCGACCCTGGGATCATGGGTCACCATTAATACCGCACAACCATCATCACGAGCAATGTCGTGTAGTATCATCATCACCTCCTGACCTTTGTATGAATCGAGATTGCCGGTAGGTTCGTCTGCCAGAATAATGGGTGGCTGGTTAATCAGCGCACGCGCAATTGCAACACGTTGTTTTTCACCACCGGATAATGTTTTTGGTAATGCTTTTCGGCGTTGGCTCAGGTCGAGTCTATCGAGTAATGAGTCAAGACGGTTCTTTGCAGCTTTCTTTCCACCAGTATTTAATTGAGCTGGAAAAAGAATATTTTCCTCAACCGACAAAGCTTCCAATAAATTAAAAGATTGAAAGACAAATCCAATTTTTTTAGCTCGAAGAGATGCTAGTTTTCTATTGTTCATAATACTGATGTCCGAACCATCAATATTAATTTTTCCAGAACTCGGTTCTAGCAAAGCACCCAGCATCGATAATAATGTTGTTTTACCAGAACCCGAAGGGCCCATAATAAGTACCATTTCACCGCGATTTATTTCAAGGTTAACATTGCTGACAGCATGTACTTTAGATTCACCACGACCAAATATTTTGGTCAGGTTTGTTGCGTTTAATATTTTTTTTGTAGTCATAATGATTTACCTGCTAAAGACACTCACCGGATCAACTTTAACAACAGAACGCGCAGCAGTAAAAGATGCTATTAACGCGATAGGAAATGCCAGCACGGAGAGTGGAATGAATTGTTGTAGTTCTAATGATAAATTAATTTGTGGGACGAGAACCGGAAGCCATATTAAAAGAGTATAAGATATAATTATCGTTAACAATAATCCCGAGCCGGTAATTATTACGCTTTGGCTTAAAGCTGCCATATAAATCTGGTTATTACCAAACCCCAGTGCTTTGGCAATTGCCAGTTCCTGTTTTTTATGGGCGATGAGCGAATAAGCTGTGAAAGCAACAATTAGCGTTGCGAGTACGGTGCCAATAAAAGTCATCATTTGAATTATTTCTGCACCCATCTGAATACCAAGTTGCCAATCACTTTTAATGAAGTCGTCACTACTTAATGCATTAACTTTGTTGACATTATCCTTGATACGAGAAATTAATTCTTTGCTTGATACACCTGCCTTGGCTTTAACCATGATATAACTCACCTGATCCGGTCCATCAACTATATCACCCAAATCTTCTCTGGATACAAAAACGATAGAACTGGCCATGGAAAAAGTATGACGTGATAAACCAACAACACGCAGTGTCCGATCAACCAGAAAAATTTCATCACCAATCTGTATACCGGTAAGCCTGGCTGTAATTTCGGATATTACTGCTTCACCGGCGTCCGGGATTGCTTTACCTTGCGCCATGTCCCATGGACCGGCATGTGTATTTTCAGGTGTTATTCCAATAACATATGAATACCAGTTTTTACCGCCAATTTTAACCGGACCATTAAGATATAAAATTGAGGTAACACTATCTACTTCTGGTAATTTTGCAATTTTATCAGCCTTCCAATCCCATAACATTGAACTGGACATGTGCATATTCGAGACACCTTTTTGCATTACCCATACATCGGCCTGCATTTTTTTTAAATACAACACCATTTGTTTTGACTCACCTTCAAACACGGCACTGAAAAAAATAACCAATAAAAAAGAAACAGCAACAGCGAGTGCGCTAACAAATAATCGCATTGGTTCAGAAAAAAGTGTTTTAATACTCCAGTAAATCATTTCATCCTCTAAATACTATTGATGGATCAAGTTTCGCAATTTGCCGATAAGGAAGATAAGCGCCAATTATTCCTAAAACCAGCGCTGCAATAAAGGTGCGCATAAGGGGAATTGGCTCAAATACCGGAACCAGATAAAGAGGAGCTTGTGTTTCAATAAACCAGGAGCCAAACTGCGCAACCACTAAAGCAACAGGAATGGATAATAAAATCATAAATATCGATTCCAGAGAAATCTGTTTTATTAAAGATAAATTTGGAAAACCTAAAGCCTTCATTACGCCATAATCAGGAAGTCGTGCATGCACGGTGGTAAACATGATCATGCCGACTACTAATAATGTAATAATATATCCCGCTCCAATTAGTACTCCCATGACAGGGCCAAATAATGTTCTCCCCATTGCGACATCATTTTCAGCTATATCTTCCGGGAGAAAAACATCAGCATCACTTTCAGCTAATTCGATAGCAGCAGCAACATTATTTCTATCGGCTCCGGGTAATAATTCAACCAATAGATAACTTAATAATGGTAAATTGCTAATGTCTCCAACCAGATCAGAATCAAAGAAAAAGTCTATCATGTCATCGTAACTAATAAATGCATAGGCGGTAAAGAGTGCGGATGCTTGTTTCGCAATTCCTGATATTTTAAATTTAAAATCAGATACAATAAAATCATCACCTGTTTTTAGATCGTATAATACTGCTAACGATTCATCGATAACAATATCTCTGGGTTTTGAGGCGACAGAACCTGATTTAAGTTTAGACGGGCCACCAGCAGTATCGTAAACAGCAAAAAAGATAGGACTTTTTCGATATCCCTTTTTTTCGTAGATAATGGGTACGGTAGTAAACGGGTGAGCAAGTTTAACACCGTTGACAGATTCGATAACTTCACGACTCATCTGTGGCAATAAAGAGCGACTTGCGATAAAATTGCTAACACCTTTTTGTGTCACAATTAAATCGGCACCCCGATTCAATGATACATTTTTAAGCTGGATCAAAAGCCCGGACTGGAAACCTTCCAGCAAAAGTATCACCGCCAAGGCACTACCAATTGCGACATTGGTCAGTAATGTACGAAATGGCTCATAGGTTAATTGACGAAATATTAATTTTAACATGTGATTATTATAGCAATACTGTTAAAAATTCAGTTACCAGAAATAGATATTAAAATAAAAGATTACAATGTTAGGTAAAGTAACCCGAATTCAATTGCGCTACTATGGAATTAAATACTTGGCATTATTGCCTCCATAAGTGCAGATACTGAATCCGGGTTAAAACGGCATACTGCTTTGTTATGTATGGCCAGAACCATGTCCAATTTTTGGTGTTGTTTTATTTAGTGTAACAGCTAATGCACTAAGGGTTATCAACAGACCAATAAAGATTTGATTTGACGTTGGACCTGATATATTACTAAAACCCAATACGAAAGGAGAAATTAATAACCATGCTCCTAAAGCAATATTAATGTATTCCTCCCAGATTTCGGGTTTTGTAATAGCCAATAATGATATGATTATTACAACTGAACCTACTGTATAAGAATTAATTGCAGCTACATCATTATTAACACCGATACCGATGAAAGGTGAAGCGACTAACCATAATCCTAAAACAAATACTGTCCAGTCTTGCCATCGTTGTTTCGTTTTCATAATATACCTCCTTAATACTTTTTTTTGCTATTTAACTATAATAGTTCCAGTATTATTTGATCTCTCAGTTTAATTATAGACGTGTGTGTAAAACATAGGTCAAGCAAATAGATAATCATTTTGGGTGTTAGCGAGGAAAATTATTTAGCTAATTATTTAAACCGGCTTATTAACAAACAATTGAATGTAACCTAGAATCAAGGATATGACTACTGATCTAAATCCGCATGCCTTAATCATTTTAATCTTAGTCGGTTTCGCACTGTTATTATTTACCCAGGAAAAGACAATACGCCTGGAAACATCAAGCTTGTTGATTTTAATTATATTGGTGTTATTTTTCAGTATTTTCCCATTCTATTTAGAGACTGGAGAAAAAATAAACCCGGTTGATTTTTTTTCCGGTTTTGGTCATCAGGCATTAATTGCAATTAGTTCATTAATGATAATGGGGAAGGGTATTGATCGAACTGGTGTATTGAAACCGCTATCGAAATTCATCACCAGCCACTGGTCAAAGCACCCTAAACGGACATTCTTGCTGACATTATTAATAAGTGCATTTCTGAGTGCGTTTCTTAATAACACCCCGATTGTTATTATTTTAATACCGATTTTAATTGCAGTATCTCTTAAAAATAATTTTTCAGCATCCAAAATTCTGATTCCTGCTGGTCTGGTTACCATTATAGGTGGAATGGCTACAACAATAGGTACCTCAACAAATATTTTGGTAGTGGCGATTGCGCATGATTTAGGTCAGTTAGATTTTCGTATGTTTGATTTTGTATTACCAGTGATTTTGGTAGGCAGTGTCGGTATTCTGTTTTTATGGCTAATGTCACCGCTATTACTACCTGATAGAAGTATCAATCTCACCACAACTAAAAAACGTATTTATAATGCAGTATTGTATATTACTGATTCCAGTAAAGTAGTGGGTAGTGAGTTATCCGAAATTTTTAAAAAGACCAATCACAATATTAGTATTAGCAAAATAAGACGTAAGAATAATCAGTTAATAATACCGTTACCTACTGTAGTCTTGAAAACAGATGATTGTTTATTCATTAGTGGCACAGCTGAGCATTTAAAAGAATCTGAAGCTATTTTAGGCGGGCGTCTTTATAATTTTGACAGTAATGATGAACTTATCGAACAAGAATATGTTAATACAGAAAATGATCAGGTTATAGCTGAAATACTGGTTACTAGCGGTTCAATTTTGCACGGTAGTTCATTGTCGAAAACACGTTTTGTACAAAAATATAATATAATTGTATTAGCACATCACAGATTAAATGAACCTGATAAAAAAATTAAACAAAATATTAACGATATTATTTTGCAACCGGGTGATATTATTCTAGTACAAGGGACATCACATAATCTTAATTTAATAAAAAATGATAGCCGCCTGTTAATACTGGACAGTGTTATTGACCCGGTGTCGAGTAAAAAAGCACCACTTGCATTATTTATAATGGCGGCAGTTATTTTTTTTGCGGCAACGCAAATATTACCTATTTCGGTAAGTGCATTATCCGGCGCCGGAATTATGATTTTAACACGTTGCATTAACTGGCGTGATGCAACAAGAGCATTAAATGTCCAGGTGATTTTAATAATTGTTGTCAGTTTGGCTTTGGGAAAAGCATTGATTGATACTGGTGGTGTTGATTATTTAGCATTGTTATTTGTAAATAGTATGGCAGGTTTTCCTACTATATGGATTTTATCCGCTTTATTATTTTTCATGTCAATCATTACCAATGTTGTTTCAAATACCACTGCTGCCGTAATTGGCACTCCGGTGGCAATTACAATTGCACAGCAGATTAACGCACCTCTGGAACCATTTATATTGGCAGTTATGTTTGGTGCCAACATGAGCTATGCTACCCCCATCGGATATCAAACCAATTTACTTATTCATAGTGCTGGTGGCTATAAATTTACTGATTTTTTAAGAATAGGGATACCACTGACCCTTATTATGGGGGGTGGTTTTACAATTGTTTTAGCATTTTTATACAATCTTAAATTTTAGTGAAAATTTTGATAACGTCGTAATTAACAGGAATTTGATTTGTATCCAGAATGAAATCCTGAAATAATGATTTGCATATGAAATTTCATGATAAAAATATAGTATTACAATCCAAGTATAAAATAACAGCATTGTTTTATGACATACTGGATTATCCCTGGGAAAGACTCTATCAAAAATGGCGTCCTGTTTTAGTTAAGGATATTAGGGGTAAAGTTCTTGAAGCTGGAGTCGGAACTGGTAGAAATTTGGAGTTTTATCATAAAGATGTTGAATTACATGGTATTGAACTATCTAAACAGATGATAGTTCAGGCATCTAAAAAGATGAAGAATGTAAGTTGCAAGGTGAAATTGATTCACGAAGATGCGACTATTATGCGATCAATTGAGTCTAATCAATTTGATTGGGTTTTTTCAACATTTATGTGTTGTGTGATGCCAGATGAATTACAAGAGCAGACTATTGCTCAGTTTGCCAGGGTATTAAAACCAGGCGGTCGATTTCGACTTTTAGAAATAGTATATTCAAAGGATCAAAAAATCAGAAGAAGACAACAAATTATGGCACCCTTGGTTGAAAAAATTTATGGTGCACGGTTTGATAGAAATACCCTTCGTTATATTAAAATGAGTCCTGATTTAGAAATAACCAAAACAACTTTTTTAAAAGATGATACCTATTTGGTTATCGAAGGAATTCGTGTTTAGGTAGTTTTTAGATTTAGTAGGGTTAAATTACCAGGTGCATGTTCTTAAATGCATTTTCTGTGTTGATGCGAAATGTATACTTGAGTTCTTTATTTGTTAGTGGTTGATACTGTTTTATCTGGTTTTCTAAAACACTGAGGTTAGCGTCTGAAGCATCATTATTTAATATCTGACGTTTCTCAACTCGATGATGTAATTTATCTTTATTAGCAAGGCAATCCAGAATTATGAATTTGGCTTTATTTTGTTTAGCAACTTGTAGTGCTTGTTGGCGGTATTTTTCATTTAAAAATGTAGCATCGATTAAGACTGACCAATTATCTTGTAGCAAGGGTTTTGCAAGATTAAAAAGATGCTGGTATGTTTTTTCTGTTGCGATTTCTGTGTATAAATTATCGCCTATAATCGAGTGTTTGTTTGATATTGAATCCAGACCGAATAAGCGTTTACGTTCAACATCAGAACGTAGGCGTATGATTGATTTTTTTTCAAGTAACTTCTGACTTAATGTTGTCTTACCGGTGCCAGATAAACCATGCATAATAATTAAATTTGGCTGCTTTGTATTACAATAATTTAATGCAAGATCGATATGAGATTTAAAACCTTTGATTAACTCCTGTTTTAGTAAATTATTTTCTTGTATTTGCTGTGATTGAATAGCGTTTATTTTGGCTCGCACTATCGCGCGGTAAATCAGATAAAATCGTAATAGTGGTATGCTACTATAGTCTCCGGTTTGTTCTAAATAAGCATTTAAAAATCGTCTTGCTAACTCGTGATGATTTCGTTCATCAAGATCCATTATAATAAAAGCAATCTCACTGATTGTGTCAATCCAGCGAAGTTTATTATCAAATTCAAGACAATCAAATATTACAATTTTATTTTTCCAATAAGCAATATTTCGAAGATGCATATCACCATGACATTCACGAATAAAGTTATTGTTTTTTCGATTAAAAAACAGATTTTCATGAGAGTGACAGAAATCATTACTCCAGTTTTGAAGTTTTTGTAATTTACCGGCATCGTAGTTAAAATTTGGTATTTGCTTAATTTGATTAAAATTTTCATTTACCGGTGTTAAAATTAATTCTGGGTTACCATAGTCAGATTGTTTATTCGCAACTTTGGCCGTTTCATGAAATTTAGCAATCGTAATAGCAAGTTTATCCATGTGTGTGTTATTCAGTAAATTTTGCGATAACAAGCGGTCGAATTGTGCGTGTTGTGGAAATTGGTGCATTTTTACCGCATATTCAATTATTTTACCTTCACCATTAATTTGAGGTTGTTGTTTTGTACCATTAATAGTCACTACGTTTAAGTACAGTTGAGGAGCGAGTTGTGAGTTAAGGCGAAGTTCTTCATTGCAGTAAAAGTGGCGTTTTTTCAGTGTTGAAAAATCGAGAAATCCCAAATTGACAGGTTTTTTTATTTTATAGGCATATTTCCCGGTGAGTAATACCCACGATATATGGGTTTCGAGTAACTCGATTTTATCCGTTTCATGATCATACGCAGCCTTATTAAGCAGCGCTGTTATTAATTGATTATGTAATTTATCAGCCATGAGTTTTTCCTGAATTCATCAATTGCTCATAAAAAAGCTTATAGTCATTATTCAATACTAATACACTGTGATGCTTTTTATCTTGATCTAGCTCAAATAGTCTTAATCATTTACAGTTTCAATTAAATAACAAATGGCATGGCCATCAGGTTCACCATCGGGCATGTTTTGCCATTTCGTAAGCGCATCTTCCATTCGGTTTTGTAATGCGACCAGTTCCATTACTTTAACCTTATTTTCCTTGATGTGTTTTTCAATAATTTCTCTAACGATTGGGCAAGCTGATTCACCTTTGTGACTGTGGTTTAAAATTTTACTAATATCACTTAAGGTAAAACCAAGTGCTTTAGCCTGACGAATAAATCTAACTTTATTGATATCATCTTTTTCAAAAATTTTATAGCCGTTATCCGGATCCCGTTCCGGATCCAACAAACCAATTCGAACATAATGACGAACCGAGTCTGCTGTGACATTGGCTAATTTTGATAAGCCACTAACTGTTAACATGATAACCACCTATAACGATAAGATTGAATTATTTAAATATTACCTTTAATTTAAGTTTAGCACCTAGGTGCTAAACATAGGTAAAGGACTCGCACAAATTTTTCAAAAAATTATTAAATTATCGGGGAGATTAAGGTAACATATTGATATATAAGCTTAAATCATACTGTAATTACGGTTAAAACAGGCGCTATAAGAACACTCTTTGTCGTTAAAGTGATGCGTCATTAGCCTTTTCCCCCAGACAGCTTAGGTATACTGGCCGGGTTCTACCCTGAACTTGTCAAGACAGGAATCACAGCAGAAATAGTAGTTTTGCTTAGCATACTGCATATGATGATCAGAGTTTTTTGTGACTTTCATACCACAGACAGGATCAGTTAGCACATCGGCTTGATTATATTGAGCTGGATTCGCTAGAAATTTACTATGACAACTTTTGGAGCAAAAATACAAGGTAGTATCTTGATACTCTTCTTGTGCTGCTGCATTCTTTATTTCTATTGTCATTCCACATACGGGATCGTTAACCATGATTGCTCTCCTTTATTTACAATTAAAGTATAGAAGTCGGTGTTACACACATGTCAAGGTCTTGGAATTGAAGTCAGCATTACAGAAAAGTACAGCTACTCAATTTTTTTAGACCTCCTGTTTGAATTAAACAACAAGAGATATGGAATAATAAAATACATTAGCAGTTTTTAATCAAAGGTGTTTTTAGTAATATACAGTTCGTGAAGAGCTGGTTAAAAATATCAACTAATAACCGTAGTGGAATTGGTTATTTGTGTGGTAAATATTATTACGTAACATTGAAAATGTAAGGTAGGTATTGATGAAATTGTTAAGTTTACAGGCTCGATATTTTCCATTTCAATTAATTTTGCTTATGTTGTCTGTTTTTACTGTTTTTGTTGGTTATGGCATTGCTTTGCCTGTATTACCATTTCTTTTACAAAACCGCTTTGGTAATGATCCTGATTTTTCTGTTGCGTGGCATACTGGAATGATGACGGGTGTGTTTATGATTACTTTATTTTTATTTGCACCCTTGTGGGGGAAAGTATCGGATAGATTTGGTCGTCGTCCGGTAATCCTGATTGGTCTTGGTGGGTGTGTTATAGCATTATTGGTATTTGGCATAGTTGAAACTCTCTGGCTTGGTTACTTTACCCGGGCAGTTGGAGGCGCGGTTGTTTCAGCAGTCTTACCCGTGGCTTTTGCCTATGTTAGTGACATAAGTTCCCGGCAATTACGCGCACAACGTTTTGCTTTGTTGAGTGCAGCTTCAACTTTGGGATTTTTGATTGGTCCCGGTTTAGGAGGGTGGTTGAGCGGGTCTAGCATTTCGGGCACGATATTAGGAATTGATGCAACTGGGTTACCATTTATCGTTGGCGCAATTGCAGGTTTGTTGGTATGGATTCTTGTTTATGTGGGGTTGTCGGAGTCAACAGGCGTTTCATTTATGACGATACGCACACCAATTAGAAACTATTTACATTGGCAAAAAACGCCCTTTAATAGTTTATTAGTACTTGCGTTACTTGGAATGTTTGGTCTTGGAAGTTTTGAAGTTAGTCTGGCATTGCATGGTAAAGAATTCCTTGATTTAACGTCATTTCAGATTGGTATGCTATTCATAGAATGCAGTATAATGATGATACTAGTACAAGTATTATTATTTTCGGTACTAATTCGTAATTTTAATTTTATCCAGATTATTACAGTTGCTTTACTGATTATGGCATTAGGTCTAGGATTGCTGCCGATAACTTCACGTTTTGACGTTGTCATTCTCGCCACGGGTTTAGTTGGTATCGGTTCAGGTGTATTGATACCACTATTGGCATACCAGACATCACTTGATGCTGGAGCCTTACAAGGTTCTGCTCTCGGTAAGCAGACGGCTGCGGGTAGTTTAGGACAAGGTCTTGGATCAATATTGGCCGGTATATTATTTGGTATCACTTACCAGGCACCATTCTGGTTCACAGCGGGTTTGTTAGTAGCAGGTGCACTTGTAGGTTTAAAATTTGGACGAGTTCAGCCAGTGTCACGATAATCCTGGATTTCGCACAAGATTCTATATATCTGATTTAATCTGATCCGAGTATTGGAAAACATGTTTTTAAAGTGACCTTATCAATAGCTGTTTGCTATTCTTTGCGACTATGCGCAAAATTTTTCCATTGCCCAAATTGCGGAATGAACATTGGAACTTGTTTTTGGTAAGTTCGATACTCATCTCCGAATTGTTCAAGTACCTTTTTTTCTTCACTACGCGATAAAAAATAATACGCAATAATAATAACCGGTAAAATAGCAACCGAAAATAAAGTTGGCCAATGCACTACGCCTTCACCAAATAATGCAATAAACAAACCGGTATATTGTGGATGTCTGACAAAACGATACAATCCCTCAGTAACTAGCTGGTTTTGTTGTTTTGCGCGGTAGAGTTCGCGCCATCCTTGAATAAAGATCCCAACGCCAATAAACAGCAATATATAACCAAAAATCATTGAAATAATCATACCGAGTTCGCCGACACCAAGCAGTGATGACCAGAGATTGGCATTAAGATTTGGAGCATCGATACCAAAGAATCGAACCAGAAAATAAATGGTGAGTGGAAAACCATACATCTCGGCATACAATGCAATAATAAAAGCCTGAACTAATCCAGCACTAGTCCATTCACGCCAGGATTTTGGTGCAAAATAGCGGTAAAAAATCCATGAGGCAACTACGATCATAATAATCGTGAGTGGCCAGGCACCTGAGTGTGCAACTTCGTCATTCATGTTTCAGCTCCATTTATTCATATGATTTATGCAAATTATTTTTTGCGGTCTTTTATAGTGAGATAATCTCGTTGTTGGGCACCAATATACAATTGTCTTGGCCGGCCAATGCGTTGTTCTGGCTCGGCTATCATCTCCATCCATTGTGAAACCCAGCCAACGGTACGGGCTATGGCAAACATAACGGTGAACATTTTGTCTGGAATACCCAGGGCTTCGTAAATCAGTCCCGAATAAAAATCAACATTAGGGTATAATTTTCGTTGAATAAAATAGTCATCGTTTAGTGCTATGTGTTCCAGTTGTAGTGCTAACTCAAAAAGCTTATCATCTTTTTTACCCAGTGTCGTTAAAACTTCATGACACATCTCGCGAATAATGCGTGCTCGTGGATCAAAACTTTTATAAACACGATGTCCAAAACCCATTAATCGAAACGGGTCAGATTTATCTTTTGCTTTTGCGATATACTTGGCTATGTGCTTCACATCACCGATTTCATGTAACATTTTCAGCACTGCTTCATTAGCACCCCCGTGTGCCGGACCCCATAGTGCGGCAATGCCTGAGGCAATGCAAGCAAACGGATTTGCGCCGGAACTTCCAGCCAGACGTACAGTTGAAGTACTGGCATTTTGTTCATGATCGATGTGCAATAAAAAAATTAAATCTAATGCTTTTTCCGCAATCGGATCCACCTGGTATTCTTCACAGGGAACAGCAAACATCATGCGTAAAAAATTACCGATATAACTCAGATTGTTATCAGGATAAACAAACGGTTCGCCGATGGAATGTTTATAACTGGCTGCCGCAATAGTCGGCATTTTAGCAATCATACGATGAGCTGCGATTTCACGGTGACGAGGGTTACTGATATCTGTCGAATCATGATAGAAAGCAGATAGTGATCCAACTACTCCCACCATAATCGCCATTGGATGTGCTTCATGATAAAAACCTCGAAAAAAATCTTTGAGTCTTTCATTGAGCATACTGTGACGATTTATAATTTTACCGAAGTCAATAAGTTGATTCTGATCCGGTAATTCACCATAGAGCATTAAATAACTGGTCTCGAGAAAATTACTGTGCTCTGCTAGTTGTTCTATCGGGTAACCCCGGTATTGTAATATACCTTGTTCACCATCAATAAAGGTAATTGAGCTTTGGCAACTGGCGGTAGAAAGAAAACCGGGATCATAAGTGAAATACCCAAACTCTTTATAAAATTTTCCTATGTCAACTACCGTAGGCCCCTGGCTTGGATGCCTTAAGGGTAATTCAATTTGATGGCCGCTGTTATTATCAGTGATTGTTATTGTATCTTTATCCAATGTAACATCCCCTTATTTCAAATTTGAAAAATAGTGTGTTAATAAAATAAAACTAAAAACCTCGTAATGCTATAGCACGGTTAACCCGCCCAATAGCCAGGTGATATGCAGCAGTACGTAAATCACTTTTTAATGTATCAGCTAGCTCATGAACCTGATTAAAAACTTTGTCCAGACGTTGCTCGAGGCGTTTGATAACAGTTTCACGATCCCATGGGAATTCCTGAAGATTTTGTACCCATTCATAATACGATGCTAATACTCCTCCTGAATTTGCCAGTAAATCTGGAACAATAATAATGCCACGGTTGCGTAAGGTGATATCTGCTTCATGGGTCACAGGTATGTTGGCGGCTTCTATCACTAATTTAGTTTTTATAGTGTCAGCATTGTCACAGTCAATTGCACCT
The DNA here is from genome assembly GCA_048061315.1 of Gammaproteobacteria bacterium. Classification (GTDB taxonomy): domain Bacteria; phylum Pseudomonadota; class Gammaproteobacteria; order UBA6429; family Thiohalophilaceae; genus CAYQUC01. The sequence continues at coordinate 3,810 of JBGMRJ010000024.1, read as the reverse complement.
TCAAGCGCAGCAGGGATTAAAATATCACATTGTAATGCCAATAAATCGGTATTGCTGATTTTTTTGGTATCGGGTAAATCATCGAGCCAGGTATTTTTAGCGACATAGTTTTGAGCTGCTTCGATATCAATGCCAGCTTCATTAAACACACCGCCATGGGCATCTGAAATTGCAATGATACGTGCTCCCATTTCGCTGAGGCGTCTAGCAGTGTTAGTGCCAACATTTCCGAATCCCTGAATAGCGATATGGGCGCCAGTTATGGAAATGGATAAATTTGCGGCTGCTTTTGCCGTGAGGAACGCAACACCATGGCCGGTTGCTTCAAGTCGCCCTTCGGAGCCACCGAGTTCCAGTGGTTTACCGGTGACAATAGCCGGTGTATAGCCGTGACTTTTACTATATTCTTCAAGAATCCATGCCATTACTTGAGGGCTGGTGCCAACATCCGGTGCAAGAATATCTTTATGAACGCCAAGAATTGGAGACATTTTTTGTGTGAAACGTTTGGTTAGTATTTCAAGCTCGCTCTCGGTTAATTTACTTGGATCAACTGCAATACCACCTTTTGCGCCGCCATAGGGAATATCAACAAGCGCTGTTTTCCAGGTCATGAGTTGTGCCAGTGCACGAATTTCCCCGAGGTCGACATCAGGGTGAAATCGTAAGCCGCCTTTAAATGGGCCCCGGGCATGATTATGTTGCACACGAAAACCACGAAACGTTTGCAGTTCGTATCCATTAGTGCGTATCGGTTTAAGGGGGATACTGATGGTGGTTTCCCGGAAAGGGGATAATAATAATGTTTGCTGTGCCGCAGTTAAATTTAATGATTTGAAGGCCTGTTCCAGAAAATGGAATTGAGTATCCTGGCATTGACACAGTTTTTTTTCTTTTGCGGTTTCCATCTTAATGAATTTCCTTATCGATATAAAATATTGAGTCTATAACCAGGTTAATAGTTCAATCTAAATTTGGATTTATCGTTAATTTGGCCCGCAACAGTTTCGACACCAAATACATTCACAATTGATATGATTACAACTTTCATCGTTACGCTTGCTGTGATACCGAAAATTTGCCCAGGGTTGTAATAATCGTTTATACCATAATGGTTGGTAATGTTTTCTTAACAAGTCGCGTAGATCCGAACGGGAAGCCAGTCGGTTAAAAAACCATGCATAACCCCGATTACCTAAAATACTATAAAGCGCACGATTGACGACAGAAGTTTGAATCTGGGGTTTTAACTCACGTTGCCAAAGTTTATCGTAATTTTCATTGGTTAATAAACTTTGTGCTGCCAAAATACCGGATGACATCGCCAGGCGCATGCCAAAGCCCCACATGGTATCCTGAAAACCAGCCTGTTCGCCAACCAGTGGATGAATGCCACTATAAGCACTTTTGGGAATATGAAAATTTCCGGTACCGCCATGTGGTTTGGGGTTTTTCATTTCAAGACCAACTAATCGTTCAAATGCTTTTACTGTTTTTCGAACGTATTCTTTTTCGTGTTTGAAACCACTGAACATACAACTTTTAACAGTGCCATAACCATTCATAATTAACAGATAGGCATAGCCTTGCGGTGCAACACTATCATCGCAGATCACCCAAAAGCCATTTTCCATTTCGGTTTCAAAATGATAACCGACTGCAATAGCATCGGCTGCCTTGGGTCCAACAGCCAAAATGCCTGGTCCAGTCATTTTACGCAAGCGACTATTAAAGCGAACTTCAACACCGAGTGATAGTGCCTGTTGTAATAGTGCTGTGTCTAATGAATTTTCGCCCGGGCCACGTTCAACCATATAAAAAATTGGATTTTCACTGAAGAATTCATATGCTGTGTCTTTGTAATCAAAAACAATTCCTCGTTGGCATGCAAAGGACTTAAAATTTGTGTTAAGGCCCAAATCGTTTAGAACTGATAATGCATTCTGTTCTGTTGTCCAATTCTCCAGTCCCTGAAAATCTTTCCCAAAACGATAACCGACTTCTTTGTGGGCTTCATGCACAACAACTTTACGTCCTGCAGTCGCCAGAGTAATGGCCGCCGCTAATCCGGCCGGGCCGGCACCGGCTATTTCAATAGTCGTTTTATCTGAATTTGAGATAATAGTATTAACCATGAATTTGCACTTATAAAATTTAAGTTAGTTTAGCAAACCATATTTGCTACCTGAATTCAACCTATAAAACCAACTAAAGTATTTTGATATTTCATTGATCTTCAACTTACACCTGGGTTTATAATTATCTTAATTAAAGTTTAAAAAGTTATCTGGATTGTGTTAATGGCTGCGGCTAATTCAGCCGGGCCGGCACCTGCTATTTCAATTTCTGTGTCAGTAGTTTGCATGTTTTTTGGCAGATAGCACATTAGTCGAGTCATAATCGGCTACTGTTAGATCATCACCGTTGGCTTCGGTGTGCTGGTAATTAGTGATGGAGTCGACACAAAAAGAATGTTCTCGGTATTGGTATAGGTGTTCTCGAATTTTTCGAAGGCAATGATCTCGGCGTTATCTTTGCTGAAGTATACTTTGTAATCAGCGGTGAATGCGAAATTACGTAAACCATAACCGGCTGCTATGATTGCAAGCAGGCAAGCGATTATCACAAGCCAGCGTTTGCGAATTACCCAGCAGGTATAGACCGGGATAAATTGTTCAATCTGTTTTTGCATAACTAATTTTACGAAGTAAGATTAGGAATTGAATTATTTAAATAGTATAAAACATTAAAAAAATAATAGTATTTATAGACTATAAATAGCTATTCTAATTGATTTCAGTCAATAATATTTACATATCATTTATTTACAATTACTCATCCATTTTTTTTAAGAGGTTAAATATGTCTAATATTGCAGATTTACTTTTTCGAGCGGTAGATGGTGTGTTTGCTGTTGATGCTAAACACAAGCTCATCTTCTGGAATCCAGGTTGTGCCCAGTTATTCGGTATCTCTGCCAGTGAGGCCTTGGGCCGCCCATGTAGTAAGGTAGTTCGTGGCAAGGATCCCACTGGGCAACCTTTTTGTGGTGGGGGATGTTGTGTGAGCCGATTAACCCGAGGCGAGAATGTTCCTGGAACTTTTCCACTTCGGGTACATAATAGCGATGGAGGTACATTAAGGTTATCGGTCAGTATTGTGCTGGTGCCATCACGCAGTAAAGAGCGATGGACATGTGTGCATTTACTTCGCCGTGGGGAGGCCGTGGATCCCATAGATATGCTGGAGTACGAAAGTTTACAAAAATCCGCTTGCAAGCACAATCCCGATAAAAATGATAACACGACACTATCATTGCTGACCGCACGTGAACAGGAGATCCTGCAATTATTGGCGGAGGGTCTTAACGTGGCGGTTATGTCTAAATTGTTAAATATTGCTCGTGTAACGGTACGCAATCATCTACAACATATCCAAGCAAAACTTGGCGTTCATAGTCAGGTTGAAACAGTGGCTTATGCCTATCGACACAATCTTATTCACTATTAATAATAACTAACCAGGGGCTTATAATGGTAAAAAAAATTGCAATACTGATTAGGGATCGGCAGAGCGAAGCACTCAGGATGTCACTGGGTCTCACTCTGGTAGATGACATTATTGATGTTTATATGCTTAATGGTAAATTGTCCGAAACAGAACAGGATCACCTTAATCTTGAGTTAATGAAAGAACTGGAGATGAATATATACACAAATTATAAAAGAAATGAGAGCGTGGAATACCTTTCTACCGAGCAGATAGCACACAAACTGCTCGAATATGACCATATTTTACCTTATTGACTAA
>JBGMRJ010000023.1:0-31115 GCA_048061315.1 Gammaproteobacteria bacterium | reverse complement strand
CCACAATTTCCGTCCTGGGCCAGGAACGTAATATCGCATTAATCAACGTAGCGAGTGGAATTGCAAAAAACACACCCCACAATCCCCACAGGCCTCCAAACAATAAAATGCTAATAATAATGGCTATAGGATGAATATTTACAACTTCTGAAAATAACACCGGGACAAGCACGTAACCATCTAGTGCATTAATAATAAAATACGCTATCAATAACGCATATAATTCTGAACTAATTCCAAATTGAAAATAGGCAACTAGTAAGAATGGAATTGAGACTATCATTATTCCGATATAGGGAATAACCACTGAGATACCCACCATTGCAGCTAGCAGGATTGAGTATTTTAATCCAAAAAAACTGAAACTAATATAGATTGTAAAGCCTAAAATTAAAAATTCCCAGAATTTACCTTTAACGTATTTACCAAGTTGCATATCGAGTTCTAGCCATACTTTACTAGCTAAATCCGTTTGGCTGGGCAAGTATTTCGAAAACCAGTTTAATATTTGCCATTTATCTTTCATAAAAAATAACACCAACATAGGAACCAAGACCAGGTAAATCATTGCTGTAATAATTCCGGGAATTGATGCTAAAGACATCGTTAACAATACCTGCCCCAAACCGGCTATTTTAGACGTTAACACCCGGCCGAGAGTTTCGATTTCTCTTGCTGGTATAAAGTGAAGGTTATCTTGCAATGACAATAAAAGTGTTTGTCCCTTACCTACATAGGCGGGTAGCTCAGCCAAAAATTGTGTAATTTGATTTAACAGAATCGGTGCTAAACCAAACACAATAAAGAATAAGATGGTTAAAAACAGTGAAAATATCCATATCACCGCATGACGACGACGTGCACCGTATTTTTTCATTAGCTGAACTGGACTCTCTAACAGATAAGCAATCACGACTGCGGCAAACACAGGCGCTAACATATCGCCAAGTAACAAGATGATGGTGAAACCCAGGATTAAAATAACGGCCAGAAATACCGCTTGCGGATCAGTGAAATTGCGTCGATACCATTGATTAAATATGTCAAACATATAAATTTAACCCTGCCATTTTTTAAACTGATTTAAAAATTCAGATTCGAGATCATCAATAACAGACTCTGCCGATTTACCGTGAATGATATGTTGCGTCATGTGTGTTGAAATTTCATTTAATAGTACCGACTTATCCAGCATAGGATAAGTTGCCGTTAAACGTTTAATGCCTTTAATAACGGATTCGGTTTCCGGGCGAGGTATTTGTAATGGTTCTGATATTGCTGGTGTTGACGAGACTAACGCATTTTCTTTGCTCACAAGAAATTCGGCATAGGACAATAAAGAGCCTTGATCTTGCTCAGATAATTGAGAAAAATACTGTGATAATTTTTTTTTTGAGTTACTCAAATTTTATTATTTTTAGATAGTGGCCGCTTTTTCCGCTGCTTCGTCTGAAATATTCTTCTCAGTACAATAATTCCGTGCAAAGTTTAACAACTCATCCATGGCATTAACCCGAAATTTTTGTTTTTGATGCACAAATGAGAATGGTCTTTTAATAACTGGGTTTAATTCAACTGCACACAGCGTGTTTAATTTTAATTCATTTTCAATAGTCACTTTGGAAACTATAGACACACCCATTCCCGCTTCAACTGAGCGTTTGATGGCTTCTAAACTGCCTAATTCCATTGCGATATTAAGTTGAGAATCCATGACACCTGCTTTATGTAAATATTCTAATGTCACTTCAAGTGTCCCGGAGCCTTCTTCACGGCAAATGAAAGGAAACTCAATAAAATCACTAATTTCAACACTTTCTCTTGATGCTAAAGGATGATCAGGCGGTACAATTAACACCAAACTGTCCATACGGCACTTTTCAACAACCAGATTTTTGTTGAGTACTGGTGCTTCAACTACCCCAAGATCAATTGCATTATTTTCAACTAAGTTAACAATTCCATCAGTATTGGCCACTTTTAATCGTATGGTGACTTCTGGAAATTTCTTTTTAAAATTACCTAGTAATGCTGGCAACATATATTCGGCAACCGTGGTACTCGCACCTAAAATCAAAACGCCACTAATATCACCGGTGATTTCCCGCACAGCATGGTTCATTTCGTTGTAAAGTTTAAAAATACCTTCTGCAAAAGTGTAAACCCGACTACCTGCTTCCGTTAAACTAATCCGGTTATGGGTACGATCAAATAAACGCGTATTGAAATATTCTTCAAGCTGCCTTACCTGAAACGTAACCGCAGGTTGAGTCATGTGTAGCTCTTCAGCTGCCTTGGTAAAGCTCAATAATCGAGCAACGGTATGGAATACTTGTAATCGTCTATCAGCCATTTTCTCTGCTTCTTTTAGTAATAATAATTTTTTATATCTTTACTCGATAAATTTAATGAAGAATATTAACAATTATTGATAGAAACATGAACTGTTCATATTATAGATATCCCTGAAAAGCACAGTTAATTTTATTCTCTATTATTATCAAATACTTAAAATAAAATTTTATAATCGGTAACATACCCCTAAATGAATACTTTTATTCCTTAGAGCGAAATTTGCTGTAAATCAGAGTAATAATTAAGCAACATATGTGTGAATTCATTCTAATAATATTCAACTACACATACAAAATTTGGGAGATTGTTCCGGAATTAGAGCTAAGAATTGTTTATTAACGCTTCTACAACTGCTGTCCACGTCTGTGCCAGATTTGTCCGGTTGTATCCACCACCCCCTAAAACCACTAAACGCCCCTGACATAAATCATTTGCAAGCTCACAAAGCCGTTTAGCCGCATGGCTATGAGCTCTAGTGGAAAAATTTAAATGCGTTATTGGATCACCCGAGATACTGTCAGCCCCACATTGCAATAAAATAAATTCAGGTTGGTGTTTCACCAGAAATGCTTCTATTTTTGTCCATTCGGCCATGAAGACTTCATCATCTGAATCGGCTTTTACAGGTAGATTTAATTTCGTGCCGGCTGCGATACCGTGGCCCGTTTCCGTTGTTGCTCCTGTTCCGGGATACAAGGTTCGGCCATCTTCATGAATATCCGCAAAAATAACACCCGGATCGGATTCAAAGGCATAAAAAACCCCATCGCCATGATGAGCATCTATATCAACATAGGCAATGCGATTAAGCCCATATTGATTTTTTAAATACTCAATAGCAATGCCACAATCATTAAAGACACAAAATCCTGCTGCCGATGATCGTGTTGCATGGTGAAGCCCCGCTATCGGAATAAAGGCTCGTTTTATTGATTGATTCATAACAGCCTTAACGGCATCCAATGTGGTACCAACAACGGTTAATGCGGATTCATAAATCCCCTTAATTGCCGGTGTATCACCACAATCAATATAGCCTTTAGCGTCTATTGAACATTTTTTAACGTGTTTTAAATAGTCTGCAGTATGAAACAATAATATTTGTTCATCAGTTGCATCAACTGGCTCTTTAATAATGACACGTTCATTTATGTCATGTTGCACTGCATAATCCCAAAAAGCAGACATTCTATCAGTACCAAAGGGATGCTCCGAGCCAAAACCATAACGCGCTAATTTATCACCGATGTATACTGAGACATTTTTCATAAAGTACTCCACAAAAATTGAATCTATTGTTAAACTAATGAATTCAAAAATACATACGTTAATTTAATTTTTCTAATCAATAAAGTTAAAATTCATTATGGCACAATACATTTTCACCATGAATGGTGTGAGCAAAACGGTTCCACCTAAACGTAAAATTATAGAGGATATTTCTTTATCATTTTTCCCAGGTGCAAAAATCGGGGTTTTAGGGTTAAATGGTTCTGGTAAATCAACCTTGCTTAAAATTATGGCTGGCCTTGATACCGACTTTGATGGAGAAGCACGCCCCCAACCGGATATTAATATTGCCTATTTACCGCAAGAACCTCAATTAGATAATAATAAAAACGTTAGAGAAAATGTTGAGCTGGGTATTAGTGACATAAAAAAAATGTTAAGTAGATTTGATGAAATTAGTTCCAAATTTGCTGAACCCATGTCAGATGATGAAATGAATGAGTTGTTAGCAGAGCAAGGTGAATTACAGGATAAAATTGACAGTGCCGGCGCCTGGGAAATTGATCGAAAACTGGAAATTGCAGCTGATGCACTTCGATTACCACCCTGGGAAGCTGATGTTAAGGTATTATCCGGTGGTGAAAAACGCCGCGTGGCATTATGCCGGTTATTATTTTCCTCTCCTGATATGATTTTACTTGATGAACCCACCAACCACCTTGATGCAGAATCAATTGCCTGGTTGGAAAATTTTTTACAGGAATTTTCCGGTACCGTTATTGCTGTAACCCATGATCGATACTTTTTAGACAATGTTGCTGGCTGGATTCTAGAATTAGACCGAGGACACGGCATTCCCTGGGAAGGAAATTACAGTAGTTGGCTGGAGCAAAAAGAACAACGCCTGGCACAGGAATCACACGAACAGAAAGCACGGCAAAGAGCCATTAAAGAAGAACTGGAATGGGTTCGGGCAAATTCCAAAGGTCGTCAGGCCAAAAGTAAAGCACGTATAAACCGCTTTGAAGAAATGGTGTCAACCGAATACCAAAAACGCAATGAAACTCGAGAACTTTATATCCCACCTGGCCCACGTCTTGGTAACGCCGTAATCGAAGCCAGCAATGTTAATAAATCATTTGGCGACCGATTATTAATTGAAGATTTAAATTTTAATCTTCCCTGTGGTGGTATCGTTGGCATTATCGGTCCTAATGGTGCGGGTAAATCAACTTTATTTAAAATGCTGATGGGGCAGGAACAATGCGACTCTGGAACGATTCAAATTGGTGAGACTGTAGAATTATCCTACATTGATCAAAGTCGCGATTCACTTGATGATAGCAAGACAGTTTGGGAAGAAATTTCAGATGGACAGGATATTATTGTTGTCGGAAATTATGAAACACAATCTCGCGCTTATGTTGGCCGATTCAATTTTAAAGGTGGCGACCAGCAAAAAAGAATCGCGGATCTATCCGGTGGTGAACGAAACCGGGTTCATTTGGCTAAATTATTAAAAAGTGGTGGTAATGTTTTATTATTGGATGAACCAACAAACGATCTTGATGTTGAAACACTACGTGCACTCGAATCTGCAATATTGGAGTTTCCAGGTTGTGCGGTCATTATCTCGCATGATCGATGGTTTTTAGATCGAATTGCAACTCACATACTGGCATTTGAAAGCAACAGCCATGTTGAGTGGTTCGAGGGAAATTATGCAGATTATGAAGCCGATAAGCTGCGGCGCCTGGGTGAAAAAAGTGTGCAACCCAAGAGAATTAAATATAAAAAATTTACTCAATAAATATTGTTTATAACTCTTCGAATGATTCTTCTGAATCAAACTCACCCATATTAATATTACCCAGATCAAGATCGTCATTGAGTAAATTATCAGATGAACAAGTCCAATCTTTTGTTACATCTGCAGGATTAACATTTAATAAATACCAGGTATCGATATCAAATTCATCAACTTCACCATCACGGTATTGAATTTCTACATCAAGTTCATCCATTGCAACTACTTCAAATGAGCGTCCTTGTTGATCTCGATAGCACTGCCCTATACTAGGTTCAAATGGTGTTGGCATTGCAGTAACCTCACGGTAGTTCTGAATTGTTTAAAAAATATCACAACTTCATACTTACACAGTAGCACTATGAAAACATATTTCACCTAGTATTAAACATCAAATTTTTTTATCTCACTTGCTTTCGAAATAACTTAACTAAACATCTAAAATATAAACACTAAATTAAAATAGCTTTAATTTAGTGTAAGAATTATTATAACTATTTTTTATTTGCATCAATTTAATTTAACCTTAATTAACAAAAAAACCTCCATAGCAGGAGGTTTTTTATGGTGAGGACGATTATTTATTGTTAATTTAAATTATCATTAATGTAGCCATCTTCTTGTTGTACATTTGTATTTTTAACTGCTGATTCTGTTTGTTGAGCTGGATTTGTTTCTGTAATTTCTTCATCAACATAACTAAAAATATCTTCGGAAATGACCTCACCAACCCCATTCAGCACAGACACCTTCCATTCACCTGTCCATGTTGGTAAGAGGTGTTTACTTGACCAAACGCGCCATCGTGGACCAGCGATAGTAAACCGTGTTTCAGCCATGACGTTACCATTGAATTCCCAACGGTGCACCGCAGTTTGTCCCGACATATCACGTAACTCGGTAAAATAAATAACACTACGATTGTTCGATGCTAATTTATCTATTTTATCGACAGGTTCATGGCCATTAACATCAGAGGTAAATATTGAACGTGATACACTACCTTTCAAATAGCCTATTTGTTCATTTTGAGTTACCTCGCTTGTTGCAGTTTCATCATTCGATTGAATTGTTTGCGAATTAACACCACTAACAGATGAAGGCATAATATCTGCTGTGGTGGTATCTAATACGATGATTTCACCTTCAGCAAGCATAACGCTTCCAGCAATTGCATTGACTGAAAAAAAGAAAATGATCAGTGTGTATAATAATTTATTCATATTGGTTCCCCATGCTTAACACTACAGTGATCTCAGCATAGCCTAGATACAATATTGTTCAATAAATACAACTGACTCAATACTGTATTTAATGTGATAACCTTCACAATTAATTCGATAGAACGCTATAAAAAATAAAAATTCGATAAGTTTCGATATTTTCCACTACGAAAACAGTTAATATTTTCAGCAATTTTATTAAGTAAATTTTGCCTCGATTGCCGACTTGCCCAGGCAATGTGTGGCGTCACAATTAGATTATTAAGTCTTTTACACTCTTTCCCTAATAAAATACTGTCATCTGATGGTGGTTCCTGAGCTAAAACATCGATACCTGCAGCTGCAATTTCTTTATTCTGTAACGCTAAGGATAAAGCCAACTCATTAACAACTCCCCCTCGCGCAGTATTTATTAAAATACTCGATGCTTTCATTCTTTGTAATTCTGAAGTGCTTATTAAATTTTTCGTGGCATCGGTTAAAGGACAATGTAGTGTAACAATATCTGCTTGTTCTAAAACGGTATTGAATAAAACACGTCCAGGTCTTACTTTAGATAATGGTAACGTTTTATGTTCGGCAATGATTACATCCATTCCAAAGCAGTGCGCCATTTTTTCAACTGCTTTTCCCAATGTACCATAACCAATAATACCAAGTGTTTTATTACTTAAATTTTCAATATTGTAATTAAGTAAACTAAATGATTGGCTCTGATGCCAATCATTATTATTTAACGCGTTTTTATAGGCAGGAAAACTCCGTATTAAACTTATTATTAACCCAAAAACATGCTGTGTTACAGATTCATTTGCATAATTTTCGACATTACAAACAACAATATTATTTGATATTGCGGCTGGTAAATCAATATTGTTCATTCCGGTAGCGGCTATACACACTAACTTTAAGGCCGTAGTTGCTGTTAAAATATCAGCCGTTAAATTAACTTTGTTACTTATGACAACGTGTTTATCTTTTATTTGAGCTAGCACATCACCTTGTTTGGTATAATCACTCAAGTCTAATTTAGTCAATGTTGAGCATATTCCAGAAAAGTCCATATCGTCATGGTTAATTGTATTAGTATCCAAAAATATGCCATTCATCACGAATTCCCGTTTTTCTTTTTTTACTTGTAATATATTCTAAGGTAAAATAACGTATTTTAAATACCAAAGATACTGACACTACTAACATTACATGGATGCATGATTCTTAATTATGACCCGAAACTCTGAAATAACACCTTTTACTCACGAATCCAGTCCCGCTACCGGAATATTACTCACTAATCTGGGTACGCCATCTGAGGCCACGGTGCCGGCCGTTCGGCGTTATTTGGCTGAATTTTTGTCCGATACTCGCGTTGTCGAAATACCGGCTATTATCTGGAAACCCATTTTGTATGCCACCGTGTTGACACGCCGACCTAAAATAGCAGCTCACGCTTATCAAGCAATCTGGATGGAGCAAGGTTCTCCATTGCTGGTGCATTCCAAAGCGCAACGTGATGATGTGCAAGCATTATTAGAATCGAAATTTAAAGCCCCTATCAAAGTTGCTCTAGCGATGCGTTATGGTGAGCCATCAATTGAATCTGCGTTGAATGAACTTCGAAGTGCCAATGTACAACGAATTTTAGTATTACCGTTATACCCCCAATATTCTGCAACAACAACGGCGTCCACATTTGATGAAATCGCCAGGGTATTACGCTCATGGCGCTGGATACCGGAATTACGCATGGTGAATCAATACCATGATTTTATGCCCTATATTACTGCTTTGAAAAATAGTATTACTAACTATTGGGCAAAACACCAAAAACCGGAGAAATTGGTTTTATCATTTCATGGTTTGCCAAAACGAAACCTGGAAAAAGGTGATCCGTATTTCTGTCAATGTCATAAAACCGCACGTTTGTTAATTAAAGCTCTCGAACTTGAAGACTCAGAATGGATTATGACCTTTCAATCACGATTTGGAAAACTCGAATGGTTGACACCTGCTACTGATACAGTATTAAAAGAATTAGCCCAATCTGGCATTAAAAATGTTCATATTGTTAGCCCAGGATTTTCTGCCGATTGCCTTGAAACATTAGAAGAAGTTGATATGCAATACCGTGATTTATTTTTGAAATCGGGTGGTGAACATTACCATTACATACCCGCCTTAAACTCAAGTCCGGATCATATATCAGCACTGTGTGAATTAATCCAGTTACACACCCAGGGTTGGCCGGAATTTTCAACTCAGTGGGATCAGAACCAGGATTCACAAAATTCTGAGCAACGTAAACAAGCTGCACTTAAAGCCGGATCAGAAAAATAATTTTTTTAACGTTGCCATAAAAAAAGGAAGCTTTCGCTTCCTTTTTTTATTATGCAGTTTGATAATTTAAGCTTCTTCACCCAGATATTTGACTATACCAGGATTATTAGTAGCACCTATTAATTTTGGTGTGTTTAATTTTTTCACTTTTGCTACTTTTTCACTTCGTAAATATTCTGCAACAACATCCCAGATTGGTGGTCCAGGTGACTTGGAGCCAACCGTTGCCCAACCTGATACAGTATATTTTTTACTGGCTTCAATTTTGGTGCCATCATCAAGTCTCATATCAGTAACTCGAGTTCCCATTTTACCACCGATATCCATGGTGTAATCCAGGCCACCGACTCGAACCATATCACCACCTTGTTGATAATAAGGATCATCATTAAACAGGTTATCGGCAACATCTTCTAGAATATCTTTAATGGTTTGACCTGACATTTCACGTACATAGGTTTCAGGGTAAGTCATACAGGTTTGATCCATGACATTATCCATGTAGATAGTTTGCCCCGGTAATACTGAGGTACCCCATCTAAATCCTGGTGATAATGATATTTGTGAGCCTTGGGTGACATTTAGTGCATCACATATAATTTGATCAAACGTGCCATTAAAATTACCTCGTCGATAGAGTTCCATATCGGCTACAGCTAATTCTTCACGTAATATTTTTTCATATGGCTTACGAACATCAGTAATGTACTTCGCCATCTCAGTATCAGGCTCAAGTAAATTTGAGAAAACAGGCAGTAATTTATATCTGAAGTCCTGAACTTTACCATTACGAACATCTAATTGCATAACACCCAGGTATTTACCGTTTGATCCGGCATTAGTAACCAGTGTTTGGCCACCTGGATTTTTAACTACAGTTGGAGCGGGTATGCCATCGTGTGTGTGACCACCAAAAATGGCATCGATACCGGTTACAATTGATGCCATTTTTAAATCAACATCCATACCGTTATGAGAAATTACGACAACAACATCCGGTTTTTCTTTAGCACGTACTGTATCAACAGTTTGTTGCATTTCGCCATCGCGAATACCAAAGGTCCAATCAGGGATAAAACGTTGTGGGTTTGCAATAGGTGTGTATGGAAATGCTTGCCCAATAACTGCGACTCGAACACCACCTAAATTTTTAATGGTGTAGGGTTTAAAGGCTCGACTGGTGTCTTCATTAAAACCTTCAAAATCTGCAAATTTATAATCAAATGATGCATCTTCTTTAACAAAAATATTTTGGGCTACAAAGTCACCCTTAAAATCTTTAATATTGCTTAAAACTTCTTTATCAAGATAGGTAAATTCCCAGTGTCCAGTCATAATATCGACGCCGAGTAAATTACAAGCACCAACCATGTCTTTACCACGTGTCCAGAATGCTGTTCCCGATCCTTGCCAGGTATCACCACCATCGAGTAACAAGGTTTTATCAACGCCGTGGTCCTGACGGATTTTTTTAACCAATGTTCTTAGATGAGCAAAACCACCTACTTTTCCATAAATTTTTGCTGCTTCAACAAAATCGAGATACGTATAAGCATGAGCTTCGATTGAGTTAGGTTTGAGTTTGAAATGCTCAAGTAGTTTAGTACCAACCAGATGCGGTGGTTGACCAAATGCGTCACCAACGCCAATGTTGACGTTTGGTTCACGAAAATATACTGGTAGTAACTGAGCATGACAATCTGTCATGTGCATTAAAGTAACATTACCAAAACTAGGCAAGTTATACATATCTTCTGGTGCTTTAGCATTAACTTTAGTGACTTTGTCACCAGCTTCATCTTTACTATCACACCCGGGTAATAAGCCACCTGCTGCAGCAATACCCATTAACTGAATAAATTCACGACGGTTAATTGACATCCAACTCTCCTAATTATAATTCTAATATTTTACAGATTTTAATAAAAACATAATGTTACCACCGACACTAGTATGAGGCGAGCAACAATCAATGTTGATAGCTGATTTTTTGTTTAATTAATTAGCATATTAATAATAATTATAATCTATACATTATACAACCACTTAAATGTAAGCTATTGTATTTTATAAGTATTTCAAGGGAAATCGTTTAAACGAATATGACCTTATAAATTATTCTTTTCGCAAACGTAATAAAACGGTGAATTTTTTATATCGGAACAATAGCAACACCAGGTAAATCACCAAATATAATATTGGCTCCCGCAAATCTGCTTTCACTAACCAGAAAAAATGTAATACTCCTAAAGCCGTAATCACATAAACCAATTTATGCAAGCGCTTCCAGTTCTGCCTCAATAACTTCATCATTTTATTAGTAGAGGTTATTGCCAAGGGAATAAGTAATGTGTAGGCGATCATGCCTGCAGTGATAAATGGATTTTTAACAATATCTATCCAGATTTCATTCCAGTCAAAAAACTGATCCAGCCATATGTAGGTTATTAAATGCAAGCTAATATAAAAAAAACTGAATAATCCAACCATACGTCGGAGTCGCAGTATTATTGTATTTTTAGTGATCAGTCGTAGTGGTGAGATTGACAAAGTTATCAGCAAAAACCGTAATCCCCACTCGCCAAGTCCACGTGTAATAAATTCAATTGGGTTTGCACCTAGAGTGTCATTTATAATGCCAACAGTAAAATTAACCAGCGGTAACAAACAAAGACCAAATACAAAAATCTTGGCCAGCGTTATACCACTCGCTATTTTTAAAGCTGGTAATATCATGACTCGTGTAATCAAAAGTTTTTACTCAGATCCATGCCACTATAGAGACTTGCAACTTGCTCCTGGTAACCATTAAACATCAGAGTTTTGCGTTTAAAGAAATCACCCAGACGGCGTTCTTTAGATTGACTCCACCGTGGGTGTCTTACTTCTGGATTCACATTCGAATAAAAACCGTATTCCCGAGGTGCTGATTTTGTCCAGGAGGAAACGGGTTGTTGTTCAACAAATTCAATTTTTGCAATTGACTTAATACTTTTATATCCATATTTCCAAGGCACAATTAATCTTAATGGCGCACCATTTTGATTTGGTAGTGCTTCACCGTATAAACCGGTTACTAACATTGTGAGCGGGTGCATTGCTTCATCCATTCGCAACCCTTCAACATAAGGCCATTCCAAAACACCACGCTTTTGACCGGGCATATTTTCTGGATCATGCAAAGTTGAAAATTTGACATACTTCGCATTTGAAGAAGGCTGTAAGCGTTTGATGAAATTAGCTAATGGAAAACCAACCCACGGTACAACCATGGACCATGTTTCAACACAGCGAAATCGATATATTCGCTCTTCCAAAGTAGTGTGTTTTAAAATATCTTCTAAATGATAGTCACCAGGTTTATCGACATGACCGGCAACTTCTACCGACCATGAATCCGTTTTTAAACTAGCAGCTCTTTTTGCTGGAGAGTATTTATCGGTTCCAAATTCATAATAATTGTTATAGGTGGTAACTTTGTCATAAGGCGTTAATTCCTCACTTTCTGCAAGATTTTCTCTGGTTTTGACATCGAGTTTGTTACGACCATACTTACCTTTTTCACTGGCAAAAAGATTCGACCCCATAAAGGATGCAGTCGATGCAGCAAGTAACAAGCCACTTGCAGTACGAATAAATTGCCGACGGTTATCATATAACGTCTGTGGTGTTATTTCAGATGATTTTATATCTTGAGATTTCTTAATTAACATTTAAATTAATCCTTATACTAACTCTATATCTGTTACAGCTGAGACTTATATCGTTCGTTAAAGTTCAGCTTGTTTTACCTATCGGCCAAAAAACAGATTAATTAACAAATATGCATAACTCATTTAGCAGAGTTTGCCTTTTTGAGGTACTATATAACATTAGTAATTCCTAATTATAAAATTTTTATAACATTTATATAAACTATGTATTCAATACCCTTTAGTGTTTTCACTGTCAGCCCTAGCTTGACCATAATCGTAATGATAGGCCGCTAGGAACATGTCAGGAAAGGCGATTGACAGACTATTAGTTCAAACAAGCAATGCGAAAAGTGAAGAACGAATATTTGAAGTTTATAATAAAAAATTTATGAAGATTACCGTTAAAAATTTAATTGAAGAAAAAAGCTATCACATTAATCTCAGCATGCTGGAACCCTGGCCGATACGACACCGCTGGATTTCGTATAAATGGTTATTTTCAATTCTATTTTTTGTAAGTACCACGGCTGCTTGTGGTTTGTATTTAACACTTTCTAATAATCCGGATAATATCAGTTTATTTGTTGATATAGGCGCATTATCGATTTTATTAATGCTCGCTTCATCACTGCGATTCTTATATTGCTCACCCAATGTAATGGAATTTAAAAGCCGTTTTGGCGGTATTATTCTTGTTAGCTTGTTACACAACAAACCGAACAAAAAAGAATTTTCCAGCTTTGTTGATGAACTTAAAAATCGAATCCTCATGGCAACATCCACATTAAAAGTGCCAAGGGAACAAATGCTTGCAATTGAATTAAAAGAATTAAGACGCCTTGCAAATGAATCTGTTTTCAGTGATGAGGCCTATGGTCAGGCAAAAGAACGAATTTTTAATGTCCATCAGTAATATCTCGAAAAGATATTAGCCACGCATCCAGGTATTAAATTTTTCTACTATCGATAATAACTTATCAGGCTTATGTGCTCGTTTCCAGACACCTGCAGCATATTTATTCGCTTCACTATAGGTTGGATAGATGTGTATTGTGGATAATATTTTATTTAAACCTATTTTATATTTCATCGCTAATACATATTCGGTAATTATCTCGGCTGCATGATAACCAACAATGGTAACACCTAAAATTTTATCGGTACCTTTGCTGGTAATAACTCGAACAAAACCATAATCTTCATCATCAGTGATAGCCCTGTCCAAATCATTAATATCATATTGAGTTAACTCGAATTCAATATTGTTAGCTAACGCTTCTTGCTCATTCATTCCAACACGAGCAACTTCTGGATCGGTAAAAGTAGCCCAGGGTATAATAGTGTAATCGACTTTAAATTTTTTAAATACGCCAAATAAACTGTTAACAGATGCATACCAGGCCTGATGTGAAGCAACATGTGTAAACTGATAGGAACCAATCACATCACCACATGAATAAATATTTTTTATATTACTTTGTAAATGGCTATTGACGTCAATTGAGCCGTTTGCTGATAATTTTATGTTAATATTTTCTAATCCTATTCCTGCTGTGTTAGCTTTTCTGCCGACTGCCAATAATAAAACATCAAAATTTAATTTCTGTACTTCACCAAGGCTATTTTTATAAAAGACAGTATAGCCTTGTTCATTGTCATTCGGTTCAAAGCGAATCACATTAGTTGAGGTTTTTAAATCAATGCCATCACCTAGAAATTTTCTTGTTACTTCATCAGAAACTATCCCATCCTCATTTTTTAATATTCTCTCACCACGAACAAGCTGAGTTACTGACGATCCCAGTCGGAAAAAACACTGTGCTAATTCGCAGCCAATGGCTCCACCGCCCAATACCAGCAATTTTTTCGGCAATTGTTTTAAATCCCAAACAGTATCGGAAGTGTAGTAAGTAATTTTGTTTAATGATTCAATATCAGGAATGGCAGGTCGTGCACCAGTGGCTATAATTATATTTTTTGTCGTAATTTTTCTACCATTAACGGCAACACAATTGGGTGTCAGAATTTCAGCTTCGCCAATAATGCATTCAACACCCAATTGGGTATAACGCGCGATAGAATCATGTAGTGCAATACGATTTATTATTTTATGTACTCGAGCCATGGCTTTTGGAAAATTGACTGACGCATTAGTTACGTCTATTCCAAATTGTTCAGCACGACGTATATCTGTAGCAATCTTTGCCGTTCGAATTAATGCTTTACTGGGAACACAACCGGTATTTAAACAATCACCACCCATTTTATGTTTTTCAATCAAAATGACTTTTGCTTTTACAGCAGCAGCAATATAACTACTAACCAGTCCAGCAGCACCAGCACCAATTACAACAAGATTAACATCATATTTTTTAGACATAATGAATATTATGCTGGATGCACTAAAAAATCAAAATCTTTAACCAAAATACCATTACTGTCCTGTTAACTTTCTGGCGTGTACAAAAGTAAGGATGTGGAACTGGTGTTACCGCAATTAATTAAAACGTAGAGACACCGCTTGGACTTTAACGGTATCTCGTCATTTAGCGGTATCAACATCAAGCCGCGGCTTTTTTGCTTGATTTCTTAAAGATAATTTCACCCTCTTTAGCAACAATATTTATTGTATCCCCGGACAGATATTTACCGGCAATGATTTCCTGAGCTAAAGGATTCTCAATGTAAGTCTGAATTGCGCGTTTCAATGGCCTTGCACCGTATACCGGATCAAAACCAGTATCCGCGATTACATCGAGTGCCGAGCTGGATAAATTAATTCCTATTTCACGGTCTTTTAAACGTTCGCGTAATTGATCAATTTGTATATTCGCAATAATGGATATTTGTTCTCGTCCAAGTGGATGGAATACAACCAGATCATCAATTCGATTTACAAACTCAGGGCGAAAATGATTGCTTACAGTTTCCATTACTGCAGATTTCATTTCAGTATAATTATCTTCGTCTGATTTTCCTTTACCCATCATTTCCTGAATAATTTCAGAACCTAAATTTGATGTCATTACAATAACTGTATTTTTAAAATCAACAGTTCGACCCTGACCATCGGTTAAACGACCGTCATCAAGAACTTGTAATAAAATATTAAATACATCGGGATGGGCTTTTTCAATTTCATCCAGCAACACCACACTATAGGGTTTACGTCTTACCGCTTCCGTTAGATAGCCTCCTTCCTCATATCCAACGTAACCAGGCGGTGCACCAACTAAACGGGAAACTGAATGTTTTTCCATAAATTCTGACATATCAATTCGTACAATCGAGTCTTCAGTGTCAAACAGAAATTCAGCCAAAGCTTTGGTTAATTCAGTTTTACCAACGCCGGTTGGTCCTAAAAACAAGAAGGAACCATTTGGGCGATCCGGATCAGATAATCCAGCACGGGAACGCCTGATAGCATCCGAGACCGATTTTAGGGCTTCATCCTGTCCTACAACACGCTCTTGCAGCTCTTGTTCCATGCGCAATAACTTGTCCCGTTCACCTTCGAGCATTTTAGTAACCGGGATCCCCGTCCACTTGGAAACGACTTCTGCGATTTCTTCTTCTGTTACAGAACTCCGTAGTAACGTTGTCTCTTGCATCTCTGCCTGGGCAGCCATATCGAGTTGTTTTTGCAAGTCCGGTATTCGACCGTATTGTAATTCAGACATGTGAGCTAAATCACCTGCCCGTCGAGCCGTTTCCAGCTCCTGACGTGCTTGCTCTAACAATTCTTTTATATGCTGCGAACCTTGAACCGCCGCTTTTTCGGCATTCCAGACTTCTTCAAGTTCATTATAATCGCGTTCTAACAATTCAATTTCATTTTGTAATTTATCCAGGCGTTGCAATGAAGCGGCATCCTTCTCTTTTTGAAGTGCTTCACGTTCAATTTTAAGCTGGATTAATTTTCGATCCATCTTATCCATACTTTCAGGTTTGGAATCAATTTCCATTCGAATGCGGCTGGCTGATTCATCAATCAGATCAATGGCTTTATCAGGCAACTGTCGGTCAGATATATAACGGTGTGATAACGTTGCAGCAGCAACTATGGCGGGATCAGTAATATTAACACCATGATGCACTTCATACTTTTCTTTTAATCCACGCAAAATCGCAATAGTATCTTCAACGGTTGGTTCATCAACAAGTACTTTTTGAAAGCGACGTTCAAGGGCGGCATCCTTTTCAATGTACTTTCGGTATTCATCCAGCGTTGTTGCACCAACACAATGCAGCTCACCACGCGCTAATGCGGGTTTCAACATATTACCGGCATCCATTGCACCTTCAGCTTTACCGGCACCCACCATGGTATGCAGTTCATCGATAAATAAAATGATCTGTCCTTCCTGTTTACTTAAATCACTTAAAACGGCTTTTAACCGTTCTTCAAATTCGCCACGAAATTTTGCACCAGCTAACAGTGAACCCATGTCTAATGAGAGCACTCGTTTGCCTTTGACACCCTCTGGAACCTCACCATTAATTATACGTTGTGCCAAACCTTCAGCAATAGCTGTCTTACCCACACCCGGTTCACCAATTAAAACCGGATTATTTTTTGTTCTACGTTGTAATACCTGAATAGTACGTCGGATTTCATCATCTCGACCGATAACCGGATCAAGTTTGCCTTGCTCTGCCCGCTCGGTCAGATCAATAGTATATTTTTCCAATGCCTGACGTTGCTCCTCGGCATTAGGATCATCAATTGATTCTCCACCTCGAATATTATCAATGGCTTTTTCAATAGCTTGATAGTTAGCGCCACTTTTGGTCAAAATATCAAATAAAGGGCTATTGTCTGTTACACAAGCCAATACAAATAGTTCGCTTGATATGTATTTGTCTTTTCGTTTCTGAGCCAGTTTATCCGTTAGATTTAAAACCCGAACCAAATCATTCGAGGGATGCACATCACCACTCGGATTGGAAATCGTTGCCAGATGGGCTATTTTTTCGTCAAGTTGAGATCGCAATAAATTAATATTAACGCCGGCCTGATTTAATAATGACCGCACAGTACTCGCTTGCTGATCGAGTAAAGCTATCATTAAGTGCACAGGTTCAATAAATTGATGATCTTTACCAACAGCCAGACTCTGGGCATCTGCTAATGCCAGTTGAAACTTGCTGGTTAACTTATCCATTCTCACGGCAATTCCTCTCAAATCATATTATTTATTAGATAAGTATATTATTTGGCTTTTATTGTATTTTTCAAGTGATTCTGAGATATTTATACTTAATTATATTATGGCCTTTTAGGATAGGGATAAGTAACGTCCATAGGGAAACTTCGGCCTGGCATTTGTACCATCCGAATATTTTTTCGCCTGAATTCTCTGGCATGCGGCAAGCCACACGAATGTGCTAACAAATTAATTTCGTGATTCATCCAGTGTGCATATTGAGCCACACGTCCTGATTTTTGTGATACCACCAGACCTTTCTGCAAACGCTTATTATGAGTTGTAATTCCTGTCGGACAACTGTCTTTATTGCATGCTAATGATTGAATGCAACCTAAGGAAAACATAAATCCACGGGCACTAACAGCGAAATCAGCTCCCATACAAAGTGCCCAGGCGACTTTCGCAGAAGTAATTAATTTACCCGATGCGATAACTTTTACTCTTTCTTTTAATCCTGCTTCAATTAAAGAGTCGACCAGAATAATTAATGACTCAGACAATGGTAAGCCAACATGGTCTGCAAGTAATTGAGGAGCTGCACCGGTGCCGCCTTCGCCACCATCTACTGTAATAAAATCCGGGGCATATTCAACTCCCAGTTTATCGATTTCCTTACAGAGCAACCTGGGGAATTCAGTAGAACCAATAACTGTTTTAAATCCGACGGGTCGGCCGGTTAGTTCACGGATATGGTGAATTGACTTTAAAAGTTCCTCGGGATTACCAATGTCTTTATGTCGGTTAGGGCTACTTGATGTTTTGTTAACTGGAATGCCTCGAATTTGAGCAATGTCTTCTGTCACTTTTTTCGCAGGCAATACTCCCCCCCTTCCGGGTTTAGCTCCCTGTGATAATTTAATCTCAAACGCTTTAACATGTTGTGCAACATCAAGTAGTTTTTCATCACTGAGATTTCCTTCCAAATCCCGCACACCGTATTTTGCTGTTCCAATTTGAAAAATAATGTCACAGCCCCCTTCGAGGTGATAGGGCGACAAGCCGCCTTCACCCGTGTTCATCCAGATTCCGGCTTTTGCGGCGCCATGAGACAATGCTTGAACTGCAGGTTTTGAAAGTGCACCATAGCTCATACCGGATATATTAAACACATTTTTGGCTTCAAACGGTTTGGCACAATCAGGACCAATGATTAACGATGGAATTTTTTCATACTCTTCTACCAATAAAGGAAAAGGAGCACTAATGAAAATATGGGAACCCGGTTCACGTAAATCGTTTGTCGATCCAAAACCAATTAACCCACCCAGACCTTTCGCCGTTCGGTATACCCAGGCGCGTGTTGCACGATTAAAGGGTTGTTCCTGCCGATCATGGGCAAAAAAGTACTGCCTGAAAAATTCCCCCTGACGTTCGAAGACATATCGTAAACGCCCGATGACAGGATAGTTTCTACGGATAGTATGTGTTTGCTGCGTTACATCCTGAATGTACATAAAAATAATTGCGATAACCGCTACAATCAATATCACAGCAAAACCAATCACGATCCAATTGACGTAATTTGACATATAAAACTCTAAGTTATTTTACAATGGAAAATCCCATATATAGAGTTTCGACAGTATTGAACAAATATTTAGGAGAAAATCAATAACATGAAGTAAATATACCCTGATAACATACTAAAATAATGGTAATTAATTTGGATGCAAAACCCGGGTGATTTTTGCCAGGCACTCTTTATGAGTATCTTCGGTACAGATAATTTTTTCACCGGGAGTTAAATTCACATCACCGGGAAATATCAAACCTCGAAAAACATGGCCATGACCTTTGACGCCTTCGATATGTACTGGGTATATCGGTGAATGGCTTGCTTCGGCCACTAGAGCGACTCCACGTTTGAGTGGCTTTTTATCTGTATTTGCAATGTGAATTGCGCCTTCAGGAAAAATGGCGATAACCTCACCACTTTTTAACGCCGTTATAACCTCGGACATTGCACGAATTACATTCCCGGATCGTTCTATCGGAATACAGCCGCCGGCTTTAAAAAGCCATGTTAAACCAAAACGCTGATATTCTTCTCGAGCAATAAGAAATCGAATAGGACGTTTCGTTGCAGCAACTAACAAAAAAGGATCAAGCCCTGAAACGTGATTGGACACAATGATAGCTCCCCCGGTTTCAGGAATCGGAATGGGATGGTAATCAAGCTTATGAAAATACCGGCAAAATAATCTAACCCAACCATCAAAACTATTAAGCCACCAGATATCCCAGTTAGCAATTGAATTTTTTAATCCAATATAAAAAACCAGACTAAACAGGATTACAAATACAATAAATAAAATCAGTGATAAGGAAATATTCATATTTAATGTAATGTTGAATGAACCAGATAAATTACCAGCACTCCTAAACCAATTAACACTACTTGTTGTAAAGACGCTGTTAATTGCAAACGTTTATGTAATCCCGGAATTAAATCAGCTACTGCGATATAAATAAAACTTGCCGCTGCTAATGCTAATACATACGGTAAAATATGATTTACACTGGCCAAACTAAAATACGCCAATAATGCACCAAGCACTGTTGCCATGCTAGCTAAGATATTATAAAGCAAGGCTGATAACCGGCTATAGCCACTTTGCAACAATATCGCAAAGTCACCAATCTCTTGAGGAATTTCATGTGCCGCAACAGCAACACTGGTGACAACACCCAGATGAAAATCTGTTAGAAAAGCAGCTGCGATTAAGACACCATCAACAAAATTATGGATTGCATCGCCGATTATTATCAGTGTTCCGGCTGCGTGGCGTTCTGCTGTTTCATTCTCTAATGACGGTTCAGCTTCTTCATGATGCGCATGGACATGAACTTCACAATCATGAGAATGACAATGACGCCACAACACAAATTTTTCCAAAACAAAAAATAGTAAGACCCCCAGTAATATCGTTAATCCAATATTGTGTACATCCACTTTCATCGGATCATCTAATGCATCTGGAATTAAGGCCAGAAATGCTGCTCCTAACAAGGCTCCCGTTGCAAAACTGACAAAATGCGGTATTGCCATATTGCGATACCGGGTTGGTAGTATCAAAAATAAAGAAGCCGCCAACACGCTCAAAATACCACTTAGCAGACTAAATAAAATTATCCAAAACAAATCATTCATATTAATAAAATTTAATTTTTAAAAAACTCATTCAAGCTCATCGAAAACTTTCGATTTACTGTGTTTCGCGAATATAGATCAGACTTGCCATTCTACCTGTTGCGCTATTGCGACGGTATGAATAAAATAAATCATTCTCTAAATAACTACAGCGGTCGCCACCAAATATGGCATTGTCACTGACACCCAAAATATTCAATCTTTGTTTGACTAACAGAACCAAATCCATCAACCAATGCCCTGCTCGACTCGGCTTATAGGCGTTAGCAGCCGCTTCATCAATTTTAATAAACTCATCTCGAACATTATCATCGACCTCAAAAACCTCACTACTAATTGCTGGTCCAATCCATACCAGTAAATTTTCAGCATTACAGTTTAACTGAGATAGTGTTTTTTCAATAATACCATCTCTTAAGCCACGCCATCCAGCATGGATTGCAGCAACACGGCTTCCGATAGAATCCGTTATTAAAATAGGAACACAATCAGCCGTTAATACCGCACAGATTTTATTCTTGTCAAAACTGAAAATGGCATCAGCACACGATTCTGGATTCCCGGATAGTAATAAATCATCCGAATTAACAGCGGTGGTACTATGAACTTGATTTAACCATATTGGTTCGTCTGGTAAATCAAGCTCTGATACCAGTAATTTTCTGTTGTTAGCCACTGCTTCCCTATCATCACCAACATGAGTCGCTAAATTAAAACTATCATAAGGTGCCAGAGAATGACCACCGTGTCGGGTAGTTGTGCCCGCAATTATACACTCAGGTGCAGGCCAGTCAGCCTTTAAAAAATCAATTATCACGTGTTTTTTCTGATTCCAGTAACGAACATAAATCCACAATATCCTTGGCTACTGGACAAGTCCATGAAACAGCTTGTTGAGTCGATGGGTGAACTATTCCCAATTGATAGGCGTGTAATGCCTGTCGTTTGAAATGATCCAGTTTTTCCCGTAACAGAGCAGAACTTCCAGCAGGGACTCTAATTCGTCCGGTATAAACCGAATCACCTACAACTGCATGATTAATGGATTTCAAATGCACTCGAATCTGATGTGTTCGCCCGGTAACAATATTAACTTTGAGTAAGGTAAAATTATTATATTTTTTCTCAACTACAAAATGGCTAATGGCTTCTTTCGCCCCATTTATAATGGCCATTTTGAGTCGATTATTAGGATCTCGACCAATTGGAGCATCGATCGTTCTACCGGCTACGATTTCACCATGAACCAGCGTAATGTATTCTTTATTGATAGTTCGGTTTTGTAACTGCTGCACGAGGTGAGTTTGAGCTTGTATTGTTCGAGCAACAACCATCACACCAGTGGTATCTTTATCCAGTCGATGCACGACACCCGCTCTAGGAACCAGACTTAATTCAGGATAGCGATACAATAAGGCATTCACCAATGTCCCGCTTTGATTACCAGGAGCCGGGTGAACCACTAAGCCAGCAGGCTTGTTGATGACAATTATAGAATCATCTTCATAAATGACATCCAGTGCAATATTCTCCGGTAACCAGACTTGTTGTTCAACAACTATTATGTCAACCTGAATATGTTCACCACCCAGTAGCTTGTCTTTAGCCTTGCGTGGTTTATTATCTACTAAAACGTGATTATCTTTAATTAATTGCTGTAATCTTGCCCGTGAATAGTCATTAAATAATTCAGCTAAAATAACATCAAGACGACGACCTGCCATTTCATCTGGCACAGTTGCGGATAAATGTTCAATTTGTTTGCTTTGAGTCACGGTAATTATCAGTTTAATCGTATTATTCTGTGTTTAAAGCTGGGTTGGTGGCGTATAATAAGCGCTATTATCATACTTTTATATCCGGTTTACCATGCAAAAATTATCACTCTATAGATTCACTTCGATACAAATGTATGCTGTTCCGGTTATTTTAATCGTTATCTTTCTAATCGCATCGTGTAGCTCAAACCCGGAACACGAATCTGATTCTACTACGGGAATGTCGGCTGAAGAAATTTATAATGAAGCCCAGGCTGCAATGAAAGATGGTAATTATGATACTGCTGTTGATTTATTTGAAAAGCTCGAAACGAATTTCCCTTATGGCCCCTATGCCAGGCAAGCCAAATTAGAAATTATTTACTCACATTTTCAATACGATAATCTGGAATCAGCAATTATCGCAGCAGAGCGGTTTATTAAATTATATCCAAACCATCCACATGTTGATTATGCCTATTATATGCGTGGCGTAAGTCGATATGATATGGAAACATCCATTTTTGATACCTGGTTTGACCAGGATTTAACTGAACGTGATCCTGAATCAGCCAGAGATGCTTTTAAATATTTTAACCAGTTACTGATCAAATTTCCAAAAAGTATCTATAACGCTGATGCCAGAAAACGAATGATATTTCTGCGGAGTAGTCTTGCGAAACATGAAATTCACGTCGCAAAATATTACTTTAAACGGCGAGCATACGTTGCAGCAGTTAATCGCTCAAAATATGTTATTAATAACTATCAGAATACATCCTCGGTTAAAGACGCATTAAAGATTATGACCAAGGCCTATACCAAGTTAAAATTACCTAAATTAGCAGAAGATGTACAAAGAGTACTAGAGAAAAATTATCCAGAAAAAAGCTAATTAATATAACCCGATCTATATTGCTTCAACACCCTCTTCACCCGTGCGAATTCGTATCACCTTATCGACTGAAGAAACAAATATTTTACCATCGCCAATTTTACCAGTACGAGCGGCATTAGAGATAGCTTCAATGCAATTATCAACCTGATCGGCTTGCACAACAATTTCAACCTTAACTTTAGGAAGAAAATCGACAACATATTCAGCACCCCGGTACAATTCGGTATGGCCTTTTTGACGGCCAAAACCCTTTACTTCAATAGCTGTCATACCAGTGATGTTAATACTCGATAATGCTTCACGAACATCATCAAGTTTAAATGGCTTAATAATGGCCTCAATTTTCTTCATAGTAATAGTCCCAAATTTTTATTAAATGCTAAATTCTATTTTTTTGAATAATATCCCAAATACCATCAACTGAATAGAAAATTATATAACAATATCAATTAAAAACCTGATGTTATTGGATATCGTCTATCTCGACTAAATGACCGTCGAGAAATTCGAACACCGGGAGCGGCCTGACGACGCTTGTGCTCGTTTTGTTCAATCATTTTAATGATACGGCTGGCAGTATCCTCATCAACTCCAGATAAAACTATCTCATTTAAACCTAAATCCTGTTCAACATAAAGTTCAATTATTTTATCCAAAGTATCATAATCTGGCAGGCTATCACTATCTTGTTGATTCGGTGCTAATTCAGCAGATGGTGCTCGCGTAATTACACGTTCGGGAATAACCTTTGAAAGTGTATTGCGATAGTTAGCTAGCTTATAAACCAGCGTTTTAGGCACGTCTTTTAGTGCACCAAAACCACCAGCCATATCGCCATACAACGTTGCATAACCAACTGCCATTTCGCTTTTGTTACCCGTTGTTACGACTAATTTTCTTTTCTTATTCGAAATAGCCATTAACAATACACCACGACAGCGTGCCTGAAGATTTTCTTCCGTACTGTCTACTTCGGTATCTTTAAATTCGTTCTTGAGAAGATTGATGAACGCATCGTAGGCTTTATTGATTTCAATTACTTTATATTCGACACCGAGAGTCTTTGCTTCCTGCTCGGCATCTTCAACACTGATTTGAGCTGTATAGGTAAAGGGCATCATGAGAGCTTCCACATTTTGTGGCCCAATGGCATCTGCAACTATTGTCAGGGTTAAAGCAGAATCGATTCCACCCGACAAACCCAATACAACACCCTGGAAACCGTTTTTAGTAATATAATCGCGCACACCCAGAACCAATGCCTGATAAACAGCAGCAACTGTACCCAACCGCGGAAAATCAGTTTTAGAAACAATTTCTAACTTATTATTATTCAATTTAAATTCACATGGATAAATACCTTCTTTGAATTCAGGCGCACAATAATTTATTTTCCTATCAGCTCCAACTACAAATGCTCCCCCATCAAAAACCAATTCATCCTGGGCTCCAACTAAATTCATGTACATGATAGGAATATTTGTTTTAGCAACATGATCTAAAACTTGTTGCTCGCGATCAGAACGTTTATCAATGTGATAAGGTGATGCATTGATATTAATAATTAATTGAACGCCCTTTGACGATAAATCTAAAACCGGTTGTTCATACCAGATATCTTCACAGATAAGTATTCCAACCGGAATATTTTTTATAGTAACAATCGCAGGTTCTACTCCAGAATCAAAGTAGCGTTTTTCATCAAAGACACTGTAATTTGGTAGATGGATTTTTTTAGCAATGTTAATAATTTCGCCATTGTGTATCCACACTGCTGCGTTATATAATTTATTATCACTAAAAACCGGTGTGCCCAATAAAATATCAATATTACTGATAGCCGATTGAATACGTTTTAGAGCATTTTCAATTCTGGGTTTTAATTCAGGCCGAAGTAATAAATCCTCAGGGGGATAACCCGTTAGAACTAATTCAGGAAATACAATTAAATCGGATTGCTGTTCATTTTTAGCCTGAATACAATATTCTATTATACGATCAGAATTTATTTCAATTGCGCCAACTAAGACATTAATTTGAGCAACGGCTATTTTAAGCAAAACGAAAATCCAAAAAGTAAAACTGTAAATTAGCCATTAAAATATTCCAACATCATCTTACCCATATTCGCTGGTGACATTGAAATCATGACCCCGGCATTTTCCAATGCCTGAATTTTGGCTTTTGCCGTGCCTTTACCACCCGAAATGATTGCACCTGCGTGCCCCATACGTTTACCACTTGGCGCAGCAACCCCTGCTATATAAGCGACAACCGGCTTACGAACGTTGGATTTAATATACTCTGCTACTTCTTCTTCAGCAGCCCCGCCAATTTCACCAACCATAATGATGCCTTTTGTTTTTCTATCTTGCTCAAACATTTCAATGCAATCTATAAAACTGAGACCATGAATAGGATCGCCACCGATACCAATGCAGGTGCTCTGTCCAAGTTCATTTTGAGAAGTTTGATCAACAGCTTCATAGGTTAACGTTCCTGAACGCGATACAATACCGATTTTTCCGGGTAAATGAATCGAACCGGGCATAATTCCAATCTTACACTCACCGGGAGTTATTATTCCCGGACAGTTTGGTCCTATTAATTTAACATTGCTACCTTTTAAAGCTGCTTTAACTTTTAACATATCGATAACAGGAATGCCTTCTGTAATGCAGGTTATTAGTTCTATCCCCGCTTCGGCAGCTTCTAATATTGCATCCGCTGCAAAAGGTGCCGGTACGTAAATCATTGTTGCATTCGCCTCTGTTTCTGCAACAGCATCGTTTACTGTATTAAATACCGGTAAGCCAATATGTTGTTGACCTCCTTTTCCCGGTGTTACGCCACCAACGAGTTTTGTGCCATACTCGACAGCTTGAGTAGAATGAAAGGTTCCCTGATTTCCAGTAAATCCCTGACAAATTACTTTGGTTTTTTTATTAACCAGAATTGACATAATAACTGTGTACCTTTAATTTAAACTTAAAACTATTTAATTACGTTTATTTTTTTGCTTCATGAACCGCTTTTTTTGCGGCATCTGTTAAGTCTTCCGCAGTTATAATCGCAAGACCACTTTTCAATAACAATTCTTTACCTTCAGCCATATTTGTTCCTTCAAGGCGGACGATAACCGGTACTTTAATATCCACTTCTTTTACCGCATTGATAATTCCCTCGGCGATTAAATCACACCGGACGATACCACCAAAAATATTTACCAAAATTGATTTAACCCGATGATCAGATAATATTAATTTAAATGCCTCAGCTACTTTTTCTGCCGATGTACCGCCGCCAACATCCAGAAAATTTGCAGGCTCGCCGCCATGCAGTTTAATTAGATCCATGGTTGCCATTGCTAAACCTGCACCATTAACCATACATGCAATAGTTCCATCAAGTCGGACGTAATTAAGACCAATTTCCTGAGCCTGATTTTCATGCTCATCATCCTGACTTGGATCGCGCAATTCCGTTAATGCTTTTTGACGATACAATGCATTGTCATCAATTGTTACTTTGCCATCGAGCGCGATAATTTCATCATCAGCGTTTAATACTAACGGATTTATTTCGATCATGGCTAAATCTTTATCCATAATCAGCTTGTACATTGACGTCATTATTTTTGAAAGTGGCTTTATTTGATTTGACAACTCCAGTGCAAAAGCTAATTGACGACATTGATAAGCCTGCAAACCAACCACCGGATCAACTGCAACTTTTACGATTTTTTCCGGTTGATTTTTTGCAATATCTTCAATATCCATTCCACCGGCAACAGATGCGATGAATACTATTTTAGAAACACCGCGCTCCACCAATGCACTTAAATAAAATTCATGTTTAATTTCAATAGGAACTTCAATTAATATCGTATTAACGGGTTGGCCTAATGGCTTATTCTGATTTGTGACCAGATTTGTTGCTAATAAATCCTCGGCAAAATGACCCACCTCCTCGAGTGAATCGACAATTTTAACCCCTCCGGCCTTACCCCGGCCACCTGCGTGAATTTGAGCCTTCACAACCCAGCGCGTTGTCTGCAGTTTTTCAGCCTCACTTACCGCCTGTTCGGCACTATTTGCAATGGTATTGTTGGTGGTCGGTATGCCATAGTCTTTAAAAAGGCTTTTTGCCTGATATTCATGCAACTTCATATCAAATCCTGATTTTTAACGTTATCACTGTATTTTAAAATGTTTAATATACCATTAAATATTTTGCCGTATTTTGAAACAAAGTATTCATCGAAGCAAAGCTTAATTGCGTTATAATCGTCTTTTATTAATTTAAATTGCATAACTTACGCAACAGGAACTTTTATGACAATTATACGTGTATTAGTCATATTTTTACTTTTTTGGTTAATCTTTCGTATAATCCGCATCAAAATGGCAAAACGAACGGTTGTAAGCAAAAAAGCACCTAAAATCGTTGATGTTAAGCAATGTCACTACTGCCAGGTTCATATTCCAGAAAAAGAGGCGCTTAAATCCGGAAGTAAATTTTATTGCAGTTCTGAACACCTGAAATTAGACTCGCAAAATAACAAGTCTTAGACAGTAGTAAAAAGTCAATTGTTATAAATCACCTCAATTAACTAATATAGGCACATTTAAACAAAGAAATCCTGAATTTTGGCCTATATTTAATAATTAATGATAGAACAATACCTTATACGCCCGGCACAAAATCGAGATTATGAATCCAGTCATTCGGATTCATGGAAAGCTCTGAGCATTTTAAATATATATCGATTGAGTATCTCGAGTATTTTTATGGTTCTGGTGTTAAGTGATAACCTGGTGTCACCACTAGGCTCTACCAATCAATCACTGTTCTTAATTACTGCTTCCTTCTATTTTAGTGCCTGTATCATCGCATGGATTTTCCTAAAACTGCAATTAGCAAAATTCATTATCCACATGTATGCTTTTATTATTATTGATACTGTTTCGATAACATTATTAATGCATGCCAGTGGTGGTACCAATAGTGGTTTAGGTATGTTGTTGCTAATCACCATTGCGGGCGGAAGTATTATTATGCCACGCCGACCTGCGCTTTTATTTGCGGCATTTGCTTCAATTGCTATCCTGTTTGAACATTATTTATTTCATATCGATAATATGTTTAACAGTAGTAACTTTATCCAACCCGGGTTATTGGGACTGGCATTTTTTAGTACTGCCAGTATTGGTAATTTTCTCGCGAATCGAATACGTGAAAGTGAAGCATTAGCGCGGCGACGTGGTGTCGACATCGCGAATATGTCTGAATTAACAGAACATATTCTTGAACGCATGCAAACCGGAATAATCGTGTTAGATTCTGAAAATAAAGTCAGGTTAATGAATGAATCAGCCTGGTATATGATCGGCATGCCAGCCACCGGAAAAAAGCCGGCAATCGATCATATTTCTCCCGAGCTGAATGAACGTGTTGCTCAATGGCGTGAATCCAATTCAATTCCACCAAGTATCATTCAATTAAATCACCATCACACAGAAGTCATGCCACGATTCGCTAAAATATCCCAGGATACAGATTCAGAAGGTGTGTTAATTTTTTTAGAAGACACAGCTGCAATGGCTCAACGCGCACAACAATTAAAACTCGCTTCACTGGGCAGACTCACGGCAAGTATTGCTCATGAAGTACGAAACCCCTTAGGGGCCATCAGTCATGCCGGACAACTTTTGGATGAGTCTGACAATCTTGATGATAATGACAGACGTCTTATTAAAATAATCGACACTCATTCCCAACGCGTAAACGAAATTATTGAAAATATTATGCGACTCAGCCGCCGTGACCGTACAAAACCTGAAATAATAGAGTTAAATGACTTTTTAGAAAATTTTAATACTGAATTTTCGCAATTAAAAAACATTAATCCTGATAAAATTAGTTTAAATATCGATCCTAAAAATATTAAAATCCGTTTTGATGAAAGCCAACTACGACAAATTTTAACCAATTTGTATGAAAATGGCATTCGCCACAAATCCGATTTAAATAATGGTAACTATGACTTAATCGTATACGGTGGTATAACGGAAGAATTTAAACGACCTTTTTTAGACATCATTGATAAAGGTGAAGGCATTAGTGTTGACATAGCACAACATATATTTGAACCCTTTTATACAACTTCTGCAGAAGGAACTGGTCTGGGTTTATATTTATCGCGCGAATTAGCAGAATCAAACCAGGCACACTTAACCTATGTACCTGTTCCGATGGGCGGCAGTTGTTTTAGGCTAACTTTTCAGGACCCAAGAAAACACATTAACTAAATTATTTAAAATAGTAGAGACAAATGCAAAAAAAATCACACGTTTTAATTATTGACGATGAACCGGACATAAGAGAATTGCTCGAAATTACCTTGTCGAGAATGGGAATTGACTCTAATTCAGCTGAAAATGTCAAACAAGGAAAACAAATGTTACAAGATAATTCTTATGACTTATGCCTTACTGACATGAAACTACCCGATGGTAATGGTATTGATTTAGTTCGTTACATTCAAAT
This sequence comes from Gammaproteobacteria bacterium, assembly GCA_048061315.1. Classification (GTDB taxonomy): domain Bacteria; phylum Pseudomonadota; class Gammaproteobacteria; order UBA6429; family Thiohalophilaceae; genus CAYQUC01. Next base: position 903 of record JBGMRJ010000023.1, on the reverse strand, counting down.
TAATCACAGTACTACCCCGGTGGCCATGATTACAGCTCATGGAAATATGGAACTCGCTATTGAGGCATTAAAAGCAGGTGCATTTGATTTTGTTTCAAAACCCGTTGATCTCAAGGATCTGCGTAAGTTGGTTTCGAGCGCATTAAAACTGGTTAACAAAGATGAGTCCGCAATTAAAGAATCGAATAATTCTCTACTGGGAGAATCTGAGACCATCCAAAATACCCGTAAAACAATATTAAAATTAGCCCGAAGTCAGGCACCAGTATTTATTCAAGGTGAATCAGGAGCAGGAAAAGAATTGGTTGCCCGAATGATACATGAACAAGGATCACGTAGTGATAAGCCCTTCGTTCCAGTGAACTGTGGTGCAATACCCACAGAGTTAATGGAAAGTGAATTTTTCGGTCATATCAAGGGTAGTTTTACCGGAGCCGCCAGTGACAAGTTAGGTTTATTTCAAGCAGCAAATGAAGGCACATTATTTCTGGACGAAGTAGCCGATTTACCCATATCAATGCAAGTTAAATTACTCCGTGCAATCCAAGAAAAAGCCGTTAAAAGTGTTGGAGCTGAATCTGAAATCAATATCGATGTTCGAATTTTAAGTGCAACTCACAAAAATTTACTCGATATGGTTAATAATGGCAGTTTTCGGCAAGATTTATTTTATAGAATTAATGTGATCGAAATTGATGTTCCAAGTTTACGCGAACACAGTGATGATATTCCTTTGCTCGTTGAACATTTTTTAAAGAAAATTGCACAAAATTGGTCAACCGATGTGCCTGATATAAACTCAAATGCGCTTAAAATGTTACAGGAATATAATTTCCCCGGCAATGTTCGTGAACTAGAAAACATATTAGAACGAGCAATGACAATGTGTGAAAACCATCAAAT
>JBGMRJ010000022.1:0-31943 GCA_048061315.1 Gammaproteobacteria bacterium | reverse complement strand
GTTTTGATCTCAGCATGCGCAGGTTCGAATCCTGCCGTCCCAGCCATTTTTTGTTCAAACTCATTAGCGAATTGCTTCTAAGTCGAACAGTAATCAAAGTAGGCTTGTCGGAGGAGCGGTGGCATTAAATGGCATGATGGTGTTTTCAGGGAACGCAAATCCTGAATTAACCAAAAAAATTGTTGAACGTCTCAACTTACCCCTCGGGAAAGCCGTTGTTAATCAATTCAGTGATGGCGAAGTGATGTTTGAAATCATGGAAAATGTCCGGGGTCGAGACGTTTTTATTGTGCAGTCTACCTGTGCACCAACGAATGATAATTTAATGGAATTAGTGGTCATGGCCGATGCCATGAAACGTGCCTCCGCAGCACGTGTTACTGCGGTTATGCCGTATTTTGGGTATGCCCGTCAAGATAGACGACCACGCTCAGCGAGGGTGCCTATTACGGCTCGTGCTGTAGCAAACATACTAGAAAGCGTTGGTATTAATCGCTTATTAACCATCGATTTGCATGCCGATCAAATTCAGGGATTTTTTAATGTGCCACTGGATAATGTTTATGCCTCTCCGGTATTGCTGGGGGATGTGTGGCGACAAAAGTATCCGAATATAATGGTGGTATCACCCGATGTCGGTGGTGTAGTGCGTGCTAGAGCATTGGCAAAACGACTTGATGATGCCGACTTGGCTATAATTGATAAACGGCGTCCGCAAGCCAATCAGGCTGAGGTGATGAATATCATCGGTGATGTTCGGGGCAGAACCTGTGTCATTATTGATGATTTGGTGGATACTGCCGGGACACTTGGCCATGCTGCCGATGCCCTAAAAGAACATGGCGCTGAACGCGTGGTGGCGTATTGTACCCATCCGGTGTTATCCGGTAAGGCGGTTGATAACATTAACGGTTCATCACTGGATGAATTAGTTGTGACTGATACCATACCGTTGTCAGCCGAAGCTGCCGGCTGTAAAAAGATTCGTCAATTGAGCATTTCTGAAATGCTGGCTGAGACTATGCGCCGGGTTAGCAATGAAGAATCGGTTAGTTCCATGTTTATTGACTAAAAATTAACGTCATGCTGGTTTTTAATTTAAAACGGGTGTGATATTAACGTTTCTCTGGTCGCAGGAGAAACACAGGATTTAAATTTAAAATATTTAAATCAATTTTTATGATCGTTTATCGATCAAATAGAGTAGGAGTAGAACCATGAGTAGTGAAGACTTCGTAATAGAAGCCGAAATTCGGACTGACAAAGGGAAGGGTGCGAGCCGCCGCCTTCGTCATACTGAAAGAGTGCCCGGTATTGTGTATGGCTCAAATGTTGAACCAACACAAATCAGTACCGATCATAAAAAACTAATGCACCATTTAGAAAATGAAGCATTTTATTCGCATATTTTAACCCTGGATCTTGCCGGGAAAAAAGAAAAAGTAATTCTAAAAGATTTGCAACGTCATCCTGCAAAAATGGCAGTGCTGCATTTAGATTTGCAACGGGTTGATGCGAAAACAAAAATTCGTATGCTCGTACCACTTCATTATATTAATGCTGATGTCTGTCCAGGTGTTAAAGAAGGTGGAATCGTGACTCACAGCTCAACTGAAGTTGAAGTGCATTGTTTACCTAAAGATTTACCCGAGTTCATCGAAGTGGATCTTTCAGCAATAGAATTAAATGGTAATGTTCATTTATCGGAGCTTAAATTGTCTGCTGGTGTTGAGTTAATTGAATTAACTCACGGTGCCGGACACGATCAATCCATTGCCAGTGTTCATCTTGCACGTGGTACTAAAGATTCTGATGAAGACGAAGTTGTTGATGGTGATGAAACTAAAGCTGAAGGTGATGATGCCGACGCAGCTACTGACGCTGAGTAGACCTCAATAGGAACAGGCATTGTCGACGCATATTAAACTCATTGTTGGATTAGGAAACCCCGGATCCGATTATGATAAAACGCGTCACAATGCCGGTTTTTGGTTTGTAGACGAATTAGTTCGACAAAACTCAGTTCATCTGAAACCCGAATTAAAATTTCACGGTTCATCAGGTAAAGTTCAAATAGCATCTCAAGACGTTTGGTTACTGCAACCATCGACTTATATGAATAATAGCGGTCAGGCCGTTAATTCATTGGCTCGCTATTATAAAATCACGGTCGATGAAATTTTAGTGGTGCACGATGAGCTGGATCTTCAACCTGGCACAGTTAGATTAAAAAAAGGTGGTGGTCATGGCGGCCACAATGGCTTGCGTGATATTATTAATCATCTGGGCAGTAAAGAATTTTATCGTTTACGCTTAGGCATAGGCCATCCTGGTAATGCGCGAGACGTATCCGACTATGTTCTTAAAACACCCTCAAAGTCCGACAAAGCCCAGATTGAAATGTGCATTGATGATGCCTTAAGAGAGATTCAGGATATCGTTAAAGGTGAATTTGCCACGGTCATGAATTCGTTACACACCAAAAAGTAAAATTATTATTAATCAGGAAATACGATATGGGATTTAAATGTGGCATTGTTGGTCTACCTAACGTTGGTAAATCAACTTTATTTAATGCGCTAACCAAAGCGGGAATTCAAGCTGAAAATTATCCGTTTTGTACTATTGAACCTAATGTCGGAATTGTTCCTGTTCCCGATTCGCGTTTGGATAAATTATCTAAAATTGTAAATCCGGAACGCGTGTTACCGACTACCATGGAATTTGTTGATATTGCCGGTCTGGTTGCCGGTGCTTCTAAAGGTGAAGGCTTAGGCAATCAATTTTTAGCAACCATTCGAGAAACCGATGCTATCGCGCAAGTCGTACGGTGCTTTGAAGACGATGATGTTATTCACGTTGATGGTAAAGTGAATCCGGAAAGTGACATTGACGTTATTAATACAGAGCTGGCATTAGCCGATTTAGAAAGCATTGAAAAAGCCATTCACAAATGCATCAAAGTTGCCAAATCCGGTGATAAAGGCGCTAAAGTAAAATTAACCGTACTCGAAAAAATTCAACTGCAACTGAATGAAGGTAAACCGGTTCGAACCATGGGGCTGAGTGAAGACGAGCAAGCTGAAGTTAGTAGCATGTGCTTATTGACTAACAAACCCATTATGTTCATCGCCAATGTCAGTGAAGACGGTTTTGAAAACAACCCATTATTAGACACCGTGAAAAAAATTGCCGATGCTGAAAATGCCCCTACCGTACCCATATGCGCCTCAATCGAAGCCGAGATGACCGAGTTAGATGATGATGAATTAATGGACTTTTTAAAAGACATGGGGTTGGACGAGCCGGGATTAAACCGGGTTATCCGAGCCGGGCATGATTTATTAGGTCTGCAAACCTACTTTACCGCCGGTGTAAAAGAAGTGCGTGGTTGGACAGTAGCGAAAGGTGCCACGGCACCGCAAGCCGCCGGTGTCATTCACACTGATTTTGAAAAAGGCTTCATTCGCGCCGAGGTTACCGCCTATGATGATTTTATTGAGTTTAACGGCGAATCCGGTGCTAAAGAGGCTGGTAAGCTAAGATTGGAAGGTAAGGACTATATCGTCAAAGACGGTGATGTGATGCACTTTCGATTTAATGTATAATTTTATAACGTATTGATTTATATAGCAGTAATAGTAATAACTAACCGTTAATGCTTGACTTTAAGGCTCCATCCACGCAAAATGCGCGGCTCTTTATATTACAATCTAGATATCATATTGGCTATGTAGCTCAGCTGGTTAGAGCACAGCATTCATAATGCTGGGGTCGGTGGTTCAAGTCCACCCATAGCCACCATTTATACTTCCATTTAAAAAAATAAATCATTCCATTTTGATGACTTTGTCCATCTTATAGCAATAGTTATTAAATCAACGGGAATGATAAATGAACCTTAGGTATAAGAGAAAAATTCATGAAGGACGTGATCTTTGGGAAGAATGCAAATTATCCAGTTTAAGAAAAGGCGATATTTTTTATTTTTTGGAGGGTGAGCAGGAAGGTCCATTTTTAACGGCAAAAACAGATGCTGAATTACGCCCATCAATAAAAGATGACAGCAAGATCATTTGGCATATTGAAACTGAACCGATGAGTGATGATAATTTTTTGTAATAGAGCTAGTTTTATCGATAATTAGTGCGTTTAGGATCGCTATCTCTTGATGTGTTAACTTTGTTAGAGCCTGCTCGATGATCGCTACGTGCTTTTTGTGCTGCTACACACTCAGGTAAATTATCGTATTTACGAGCTGTATAGTTTCTTGAATTACCAGCAGCATCACCGTAACTTTTATAGTAACTATCGCATTGTGATTTATTTTTACCACTTGCGACACATTTTTTGATTAGAGTTTGACGTTCAGGAGCTAACTTTGCTTCACGAGCTGCATCGCAAGCGGCATCAAGTTTTGGATCTGTTGCGGCAAAACTGATCATCGGTAATGTCAATAAACAAGAAAGTAATAAATTTTTCATTGTATTCTCCAGAAATTAGCTTTATAAGTATTACTTTACACCAATAAAATTATATTTCCAGATCAAATATTTAAAATTTGAAGTGGAAATTCACTATATTAACTATCATGAGGTTTAGAAATAACATCATGGTAGTGGCTAACGACGTTGCGACCACTCTCTTTACTAAAATACATTGCTTGGTCTGCAAATCTGTAAAATGTCTCAGTTTTGGTTATTTCGATATTTGTATCAGGAGCGGTGATAATACCAAAACTACCGGTTATCGTATGAAGTTTATTTTTAAAGCGAAACTCATGTTTTTCCAGGGCTTGCCGCAGATTTTCAGCCATGATTTTACTGTCTTCGAAATTTGTTTGACGGCATAAAATTGCAAATTCTTCACCTCCAATTCTAAAAGCAACATCTGAAGTACGAATATTGTCTTTTAAAATATTGGCTATATCAATTAATACTCTGTCTCCTTGAACGTGTCCAAATTCATCATTAATTGATTTAAAGTGATCGATGTCTAGCATAATTAAACTTAAAAACTCATGATGGCGTAAAACAAAAGAAAATTCAGTTTCAAGCATGGTATCAAATAAACGCCGATTAAAAAGCGAGGTTAAATTATCAGTTGTTGATAAGCGTTTTAATTCTTCATTTTTTGTTTTTAGTTCATGAGCTTGATCCTGGAGTTTTAAATTTTGCTCTTTAACTTCGTTGCTTGAGAAATCAATTTTTGAATACAATTCTTTCGTAATGGAATTAAGACTCTTACCCATATTATTAAATGAATCGATTAGCTCTTTAATTTCTTTTGGAATAAATTTATATCCAGATAAAGTACTAACTGGCATTATAAACTTGTGTTTTTCTTCGTCTGAAAATTTGGTGGCTTTTACTACGGCATGAATCGGGCCGACCAGTAAGATGGATAAAAACCAACTGATTAGACCTGCAGCAGTAATACCTATTATGATGATAACAAGAGCGGTATTTTGATTACTGCTGGCATGTTCCAGAAGTTCTTCAAAGGGTTGTGGCACCATGACACCCCAACCGGTTTGGGGTACCACGGTATAACCTGCGATGACATTGCCTTTCATTGCCGGTGTATAAAACAGTGAAACACCGGTTTTGCCATTCTTCATTAGTTTTACCGGAGGTAAAAAACTCATGTCTTTCATGGTGTTAACCCAATCGGACACCGGGTGAGCAATAGCACGCCCCGTTCTATCAACTATTGCGACATGGCCACGGCGACCAAAGGATATTTGTTTTTGAACTTCTTGAATATAATCGGTAGATAATGCGGCAATTGCAATTTGTTTATTTGGCATTTTTTTAATTAGAAAAAAAGTCGTTTGATTTTTACTGGTGCGGATTAAATCGGTATAAGTTATTTTGTTTGATTGTTTTGCCTGGATGATGGTTGTTGTTAATAAGGGCCAGATTTTTTTATTTATTTTATTTCGTTTAACTTTAGTTTCAGGAAAACCACTGACTTCAGTTATAATATTTCCATTAGTATCAATGATGCAAATGAAACGAATATCCAATGTTTTTAAGAAAGCCCCTAAATTGTTAATTTTATTTTTTAGTGTTAAATTTGAAATTACGAAATTAAAACTGTTCTCAACATCCATTACATAGCGACTTATGTCTCGCGTGACATTTTTAGCGACCAATAAATGTTTTTCTTCTACCGTAGCAATTTCGTGTTCTAAAGCGACTCGTTGAACCCAATAGCCTAGTATAACAACAGGTAAACTGGCAACTAATGTAAAGCTCAAGAATAATATGTGTTGTAGTTTTATATTTGAAAGCAACGATATGCCTTTTACATGTCAAGTTGTAACATCACTATTTGTATTATAGTGAAAAATTTAATGAAGATAAGTCTATAGAATAGTATAAAAAATAATTTTAGAGCACCGTATCCATGAAAGTCACAGCAATTATTTGTAAGAATTAAATAAACCACATATTAAGTGGTGATAAACTGTAATCTAATGGCTTTTAAAGTATCGGGTTGTCATTTTTTGAAAGGTGTACAACCGTGGCTATCCACTTAGGCGCAGTAAGTTATCTTTGAAATACCAGATTGATGTTGATTTATACTTTACTAATAATCGTATGTTTAATTTAAATATACCTATATATAGTACTTTTAGTCACTGTTTTTTAATTTAAATTAAGATGATCACTCTGTTTGTCATAATATTGTAAGACTTTACATAAAAGGAGTATATTGTTATTACTACTTAACATCCAAGGAAAGGAATCAGTCATGGATGATTTTATAAATTGGCTTGCTACTAAATATCCCTTTGTTGTTAACATTGTTTCTAAGGTTACCTGGCTTCGGCATTTGTTTAGTAATTATTATATTAATAAATATGCTGGCGCTATAAAACCTCGACCACACGCTTTTACGCTTGCATCATCCTATACCTCATGGAAGTCATTAACGGATAAAACCTTTACTGCCCGACATTTACCGGAGACGGATAAAACTGGCAATCAACCCGATATAAAAAAAATTGTCGATCTCTGGCGCAGACGGGATAATAAAGAAATACCTTCTGCTGATACCAGTATGCTATTTTCATTTTTTGCTCAGTGGTTTACGGATAGTTTTTTACGCACCGACTTTCGTGATCGACGAAAAAATACTTCAAACCACGAAATAGACCTATGTCAACTGTATGGTCTTAATGAAGATATGACCAGCATTCTTCGGTCCAAAGAAAAGGGTAAATTAAAACATCAAATTATTGATGGCGAAGTATACCCGCCATACCTATTTAATGTTAAGCAAACAACAACCGATAACTGGGTATTTGCAAGTACGGAATTTGAAAAGCTGCATCCAGGAATGGCTTTGAAATTTATTTTTAGTAATGTTCCTGAGGAAAGACTCAAACGCATGTTTGCAGTGGGTCTTGAGCAAGGTAATTCAACAATTGGTTACACTGCCTTAAATACAATTATGCTGCGTGAGCATAATCGAGTATGTGATCAGATTATAGTTGATAATCCTGAATGGGATGATGAACGGTTATTTCAAACAGCTAGAAATATCATGATAGTATTATTATTAAAGATAGTATTGCAGGATTATATTGGGCACATTGCTATTATTGATTTTCCATTTGACCCCTCACTTGATATGCCAGAAAAAAAACAATGGTATCGTAGTAACTGGGTTTCACTTGAATTTAATCTTTTATACCGCTGGCATTCAATGGTGCCAGAAATTTTTACGGTTGGTAATTTGTCACTTAAGCAAGATGAATTTAGAAGTAATACACCTCTGGTGACAAAGTTAGGGGTTGGTACTGTCATTTCTGCAGCATCGCGTCAAACAGCAGGGCGTATCGGGCTTTACAATTCCCCCGATTTATTTTTTGAGCCTATTCCCATTGGCACTGACCAACGCAGTGTTATGGAACGAACAATTGATATGGCACGTAATGCAAAACTGCAATCCTTTAACGATTATAGAGATGCATTTAGTTTACCGCGCTTGAAACAATTTGAGGAATTAACTGATGACATTGAATTGCAAATTGAATTAAAAAATTTATATAACAATGATATTGATGAACTGGAGTGGCACGTTGGTATTTTTGCAGAAAAACATCTTCCTAATGCCATGTTTGGAGAATTAATGACGCATATGGTTGCTTATGATGCTTTTACACATGCTTTAACGAATCCGCTATTGTCAAAAAATGTATTCAATAAAGCGACATTTTCAGAAACAGGATTATCGATTATTAATAACACGAATAAACTGGAAGATATTATTAAACGGAATACTAAAAATAGTAAATTTGTAGTAGCGAATTTTAACTCAATGGTTAAACCACCGGGTAACTATGGATTCCCGATCATTGGCGTAATCTACGACACGATTGATTTTCTATTTTTATCCGGCTGGAAAAACTTTTTTCTAAAGCGCCAGGAAAAGTATCAGAGTTCGGTTTTTAAGATTAATTTGTTTATGAAAACGATTGCTATTTTAGATTATGAGGCTTTTGAACCACTATTTAATTGGGATGGACGACTAAAAAAAGATTATGGGTTTGGAGCTGCAATACCACCTAAAGAGCTTGTTGGCGGCATTATTCCCAGTGTTTTTCAACATAACCCGGAGCATCAAAAATACAAATCACTGTACATTAGTATTTTAAAAAATCAGGTTAGTACATTTGAAAAAACCTTTAATACTGTTTTTACAGACTACAGTGAACAATGGTTAGCGAAGGGACAGTTTAACTGGGCAGTGGAATTAGAAAGAATGAGCGTGGCATTTGTTTTTGAATGGTATTTTGGTAGTCAACCTGATATTGAAAAAGTTCGATTTCTTTATAATAATATTTTTTCACATAAAAAACTGATGTTACTTAAATTAATTCCCTGGTCGGATTTTAATAAATCACGCCCATTGTTTGAAGCGTTATTGGATTTTGTTAAATCAAGTGAAGGGTTTAAAAAACACATAGAGCTTGCTAAATCTTGTGATCTTTATGATGAAGATGCAATCGCAAAACAAATATTGTTTTTAACCGGGATGAATAATGTTCTCGGTCTTCAGTGCTTTTCAAAGTCTTTAATAGCAGAATTATCATTACATCCTGATCTTCGTAAAGAACTGTTAATTGAAATGCGTGAGGTCGATAATTCGGCGGCAGGTAAACTCAGCTTATCCGCATTAAATAAACTACCTAAACTTGATAATACCTTAAAAGAGGTTTTGCGATTGCATCCACCGGTATTTTTTATTCACGGTCGTGCTGAAAAGGATTTTGCCTTGCGGTCTAAAACAGGTAGCTTTGCAATAGCGAAAGGTGATAATTTGATGGGAGTGATTCCACTTGCACAACTGGATCCGGATGCTTTTGCCGATCCGGAATCTTTCAGCCCCGAACGATTTTCATCACCAGGAAGCTCAAAAAAATTAATCTGGCCACATGGTTCACATAATGCAGATGTATCAAGTTCCGGACACATTTGTCCCGGGAAAAATGTTGCAATCGAATTTGGTCGAGTACTCTGCCAGGCGTTATTAAATGGCTTTGATTGGGAATTAGTTGAGAAACCGACCTGGAGTGATAAAAAGTACTCACTTAATGTTGCATCACCTGTTGGATTGATGAAAACAACAAAATTTAATCGTCGGGTATAATTAATTTAAGGTTGATCATAGGGCAGTTCCAGAGCTCGTGTTATAAACTCCATCATTGGGCTTGCTGATTTGAAGGCACGCTCGACTTCATTAATAAATTTACTGTCCATCGCAGTTGTTTTTTTAACTGTCTGGATAACAAAAAAACTTTTACGCCGTAAGTCATCCATGTGCGGGTGTTCTTTATCAAAACCACGGGGAGGACGTTTGAGTTGTTCACCATTGATAGCCCCAAAACGTTTGTTGAATGATTTATTGCGGATGACTTTTTTCCAGTCATCGGGCTTTTCTATAATACGAGTCCGAATTTTATGGAGTATCGGGTTGGGTGGGCACCATACACCACCGCCGAACATGATCTTGTTTGATTCAATGTGCAAATAAAAGCCCGGAGCATGGGCATCTTTTCCTGCCGAGTGTCTAAAATGACAGGCTATGTGTTCTTTGTAGGGTGTTTTATCTTTTGCAAACCGGGTGTCACGGTAGATTCTAAACATGGAACCGCCATGCGGTCTGGAGTCTGCAACAAAATCTTCACAAATTGCTTCAAGTCTGGGTCCCATGGCTTTAATAAAGGCACACATTGGTATGACTACATCATGCTTATAACGATCTTTATTTTCGTGATACCATTCACGATTATTATTTTTTTTGAGGTCATTAATAAATTTAAAAAAGTGTTTTGAAAAACCGGGAAACTGTGTTTTTGCCATTGTGTTACCTACTATTATTTATTTACCGCAAAGACGCTAAGATCGCAAAGGATAATCAAAGATGTATTTATTTTTTAGAAATAAGTATATAGTTTATTCGTGTTGCAGCAAAATTGATATGTTGATTCGTTCTAAATTTTAAGTATGAAGCAATTGTTGATTAAAAATACTATGCTTAGCGTATGACGATTAAATGTAAATATTCTAACCAAACAGATATAAGGAAACATTAATGGATATTGGCTTGAACATGCTTGATTTAGATTATCATTTGGTCGTTTCAAGATTGTTTTATGCATTACTTGCCGGTGGTTTGATTGGTCTGGAAAGGGCGTTGCATGGACGTGAGGCCGGTTTTCGTACTCACATGTTAGTTTGCGTATCGTCGAGTTTATTAATGCTGTTAATGACGTATCAGTGGCATCTTATTCCTAAAGAATTTCTGGATACAGTTCGGGCAGATCCAAGTCGAATGGCACAAGGCATTATGACGGGCATTGGTTTTCTGGGTGCGGGTGTTATCGTAAAAGAAGGCTTGTCAGTGCGGGGCTTGACTACTGCAGCATCAATATGGATGACCGCTGCGATTGGAATTGTAATTGGATTAGGATTTTATTTCCCGGCATTGATTACAACTATTTTTACGTTGGCTTCTTTATCGGTATTTCGCTGGCTTGAATCGCTTCTACCATCACAAAAATATGCAAAATTTACAATTAGTTTTCTTCGGCATAAAGAACATTTAACGGAAAAGGATTTATTGACGTTAATACACGGTTATAAAATTAAATCTTATTCCTCGAGCTATAAATTAGTTGAAGAGGGTAAATATTTTAGATATGAAATGGTTATAAAGTCGAAACACCATGACAATTTCAGAAAATTATCAGACTATTTATTAGGGCTGGAGAATGTCTGTGAGTTTACTGTTTCTCCGATGTAACTTGGTAATTCAGAAATACCGGTCTCAAAGTAGTCCTTTCTGATTATTTTTTAGACTAAATCTAGATTAGATCACATAACGCATTGATTTATGTGATTACTTTTTAATCCTTACTTGAACCTGTATTGATGGTGAATTAAAATTACAATTGTTAAATATTCCTGATTATCCTGGAAGATGATGTAGACGGAATTACCTTAAGTATCCAATGAACTAAATATTTAAGAAGTGTCTTATGGCACTGTAAGCAAGGATGACATCATTAACAACTTTCCTCATGTTATTCAATGCTTTTTAAAATTAGTGAATAAAACACCTGGAGTGTTTTTATTTTAATGAATACTATTTTTCTTTGAGTATGATTATGAATGATAAATTAAAATTACCTTTAACTGCTGTCTTTAGTTTTTTACTCGGCGGTGTTGTATTTTTCCCCTGGGGGTCGAATCGTGATAGCGGTTTTATTATTGATTCCGCTAATATGCAATCGATACCTGCGACCACGGTTACCAGGAAAAAGAAAATACTGGTTAAAAAAGTTGATTATCATTTTTCAGGTTATGATATTGCGCTGTCGAATTCTGCTATTAAAAGCCAGCTTAAAAATTCTATTATCGCTAAAAAAGAATCTGAGGAAGAACTGAACGCAATAATTACTAATGAAAATCAACCGGCAACTAATCCTGGAAATGTCCTTTCAATTATAGTTGTTGAATACAATTTTTCAAAGGAAGAATTAAAAAAATCGAATTTAGCAATAGAAAATCAATTAAAAAAATTAAATGACTTTGTTGAATTAAAACCTGACACTGAAATTAAAATAGTAGAGCAAGAAATAATTAAAGAAAATAAAGTTGTTAATGTTAAACCAATAATAATTGTTGAATACCGATTTTCTTCGGTGGAATTAAAAAAATCGAATTTAGCAATTAAAGAACAACTTAGAAAACTTGGTACAATAACGAACCAAACAAAAGAAAGGATACTGGTCCGAAAAGCTGAATATCATTTTGATACTGAGGCATTAGCATTATCAAAGATAGCCATTGATAAACAACTTGGTCGAAATGTAGCAGAGAATAATGAACTTAATTCCAATCATAAAACGAATATAGATGAGGTTGAAGTTGCTGAAAAATCAGAAATTAATTTATTTGTAAGTGATGTTTCAGAATATTCTAATGAGACTGATTCCACGGAATTAAATGAAATAGAAAATACTGAGAAAAAATACGAGAATATTGAATTTTCTGAATCTGAATTAGCGCTTTCAAATCTAGCCATTGCAAAACAATTAAAAGGTTATAAAGATAAAACACTATCTGACGATGTTGATTTTACCGAAGCTTTGTCAAATGTCGATGATGCGATAGAGTCTGTTTCTGCTAAAGTGAAGATTGAAAATAATGAAGACGATATAGATGAATCAAAATTACTCCTTTCAAACAGTGGGCACGAAGAAGTCGATGACGATGAAGAAGAATATAGTACAATTCCGGTTAAGTTTAAATCAACACAACAATTCCGTAAAAACGAATTATCATCACTTAATGAAAACGAGACTCACAGTGATAGCGCAAAGGAACTAGAGGAAGACGACGATGATGATGACTTTAGTGGTGAAAGAGTATTTTTTAATAACGAACCACGATTTCTAACAAATCATGCTAGTGAAGTTTTTGCCAAGACTATTGATGATAAAATTGAAATTCCGGATGTTGAAGATATTCAAGGTGCACAAACCGTAGAAGAAATTGAAGTTATTGAAGAAATAGATATTAGTGATGATGGTAAAATCATTACTTCTTCAGAAAATAAACTTTAATTCAATTTAACACTAATACTATAGGTGTATTTCCTTACACGACAATAAAAAAATCGGATCGGTTTCAAGTATTTATCCTGTGTTTTTGCTGTATACTTGTTCTTAGTTGATACAGAAATTGATATTTACAGGGATGCATACAATGCTTGATGACCATTATACCACTGAAGCTTCAATATGGATTGTTATTATGCCAATGCTGGTTTCGGTTTATGTTGCCAGCTTATTGATTGTAGCAGTTTTAGTGAATGTGGTTGATGAATTAGTATTTGTGCATTCATCATCATTAACTCGAGAAATATACATTTACGGTTCAATTTTTTTTGCGTTTATGTTTTCTTCATTTTCTATTTCGATTTCAACGTATATAGCTGTTCCAGTTTATAAAAATATTTTAATGGTAATCGTGTTTTTTGTTCCCATCATTTGGCCAAAACTTATCTCCTTATATCTTTTTGGCATCGAGAACACTAACTATGAATTAAAAGGTATTAATATTGAGTTAGTGTTATTCGTTTCTGGTTCAATTTTAGGAGGCTTTATTGCCTATAATACCGCAATGAAATTTAGATCGGGGATTGCTTAGCAAAAAGAACATTTACAGTAAGTCCTATGCCATTTTTTGGTTTGATGAATTTGATTATTGCATTTAATTGTTCAGCACACTGTTTTGATATTGTTAGCCCTAAGCCACAACCTTCAACGGTTGAATCTCGAATGCGATAGTAACGTTCAAAAACGCGCTCTTGATCTTTTTCAGCAATACCAATGCCTGTATCCGTTACACTAAGACGTATTGAGTTTTCGGTATCATCAATTTCAACATCAATGTGGCCATCCTTCGGTGTATAATTGATGGCATTATTTAAAATATTGGTTAGTAGTATTTCGAAATTTGCTGTTTCACCATAAATTATAAATTCATCTTTACAATGAAATGATAAATTAATATTTTTTTCAATTGCTCTTAGTGCGAGTTGAGCAATTAGTTCTTCTGAAGTTTTATGGATATTTATCGGGTTAGTGTTCTGGTGTTTGTCTTCAGAACCCAGTCGTGCCAGGGTTAACATTTGTTGGACTAAATGCGTGGCTCGATCAACACTTGCTAAAATATTATTAATAGCAGTCGCTTTTTCAGAGTTGGTTTTTGCTGCTTTTACAACTTGAGCTTGAATTTTTAGTGCCGCTAATGGTGTGCGTAACTCGTGGGCAGCATCATCAGTGAAACGTCGTTCTTTTTCCATCGCAGTATGAACGCGATTGAATAATCCATTTAGTTCTTCGATGAGGGGCAATATTTCAAGAGGTACATTTTTTAACTTTATAGGTTCTAAATGTGCTGTATCGCGTCGGGTTACTTCTTTTGCAACCTTTCGTATCGGCGATAGCCCTCGCCCAATTCCAAACCAAATCATTAACGCCAGAATTGGAATTGAAGTAACAGACGGTAATAGAAAAGTTTCAACGATTTCACCTGTTAACTCATCGCGGATTGCATAGCGTTCGCCAACTTGTATTAAATACTGAAAATTTTTGTCCCATAAACTGAAAACACGCCACTTTTCTTCATGTATGAGTACATCGGAAAAGCCTCTGAATTTAGGGGACATAGCATTAACATCCAGTGGCACGATGGGAGCAGATGCTGAACGCAAGACTAATCGGTCACGTGATTCCCACAACTGAAACGCCATTTTGCGTTCATAGGAGTGTCCATTACGTAAATCATATTCATTTTGAGAGTCGGTATTTGCAGTTGTAATGGGATAGTCTAGAATTTCCTGAGCGCTATAATTATCTACAGATTTAATATTATGTAATACAATTGCTTGAAGTGAGCGTGAAGATTGAGCTAATTGAGCATCAAAAAGTTCTTCAACTTCGTGGTTCGCTGCACGATAACTTCGATACATAGTGAGACTACCTATGATTGAAATTATTAGAAGTAAAACGAGAAGTAATCTATTTCGTATGGAGTTTAGCAAGCCGGTTTCTCAATCATATAACCAACACCTCGAACTGTTTTTATGACTTCGGTACCTATTTTTTTGCGCAGATGGTGGATAAATACTTCGAGTGAATTACTTTCAATTTCACCATCCCAACCGTAAAGGGTTTCTTCAAGACGTGTACGTGAAGCTACTCGCCCCATATTTTCCATCAGATACAGTAATAATACAAATTCACGTGATGACAAAGCAATCGAGTTACCATCGAGTGAAACAGTATGAGCAGCTGGATTTAGTTCAAGAGTGTTATGTACTAAAATTGGATCGCTTCTTCCTGCATAACGTCTGGAAAGTGCTCTTAATCGGGCACAGAGCTCATCGAGATCAAATGGTTTAACCAGATAGTCATCTGCACCACTGTCCAGACCCAGAATTCGATTTTCAATAGAGTCCATGGCGGTTAAAATTAATACCGGAGTAGAATTATTACGTTTGCGTAAAGCTTGTAATACTTCAATGCCGGAGACAACCGGTAAGCCCAGGTCGAGTACTATCAGGTCAAAATCATCATTTATCAGAGCATGATTTGCGGCTTCGCCATCCGTCACCCAATCAACAGTATATTCGGCTTGTTTTAAACCGACATAAAGCCCATCACCTAGTAGATTATCATCCTCAACAAGTAGTAATCTCATATAGAGTATCTTCCTTAAATTTATAACTCATTATAGCGCGAGTCAGTATAACTATCCTATAAAAAAGTGATAATCTAGCTTTAATCGTTATCCTCATAAGCAATAGATTCCTTCTTATAGCCATTAATCATGGACTTAACCAGATTTTCATTGTGTTGTTTACCGGCGATAATGACGCCAGAAATATGTATTACAATTAATGCCACGGTGAAATTCGAAAAAAGTTCATGTACTTCTTCCACTAGATTTTCTAAATATTCGTGCTCACCTGAAAATAAAAATGCCAAGGGCCCAGCGTGATCATCGATACCGTACAAGAGGACACCCGTTATACACGTTGAAATAACGGCCACTATTAACACCACAATCATGGCGGCTCCGGCTGGGTTATGTCCTAAAAACCGGGCATTGGTATTTTTTCTGATGTCGTGTAAATAATCTATGGCAACCTTGGGTTTTACAATAAAATCTGAAAATCGAGCATATTTAGAACCGATAAAGCCCCAGATAATACGACACAGTATCAACACTATAATGAAATAGCCTGAATAGATGTGCAGTCTTGAGCTATCTTCTGTCAGAAAACAGCTTAAAAAACTAATGACTAATGACCAATGAAATAGTCTGACTGCAATATCCCACACTTTTATGTTACCGGTATTCAATTCTTGAGCTCCTGACTAAAAAATCAGCTTAACAAACTAAGATTAAGAAATGCTTAAATCCTGTACAATTATTGCTCTATATTAAATCGGATTAATCGATACTTTAAAAAAATAGTATATGCTTACAAAATATAAATTGAGAGTAGTATAGAATCGCATGGCTATAGATGAAACCGAAGTTACCAGTACTATAAAAACAAACAAGGGCAGTGTGATCAGCTATAAAATATCGTATTGTCAAAATGATAAAAATAGTTCAACGCAAAATGAGCGCAGCGCCGTATTTTTAATTCATGGCCTTGCCAGTAATATGACCCGTTGGACTGAATTTGTGAGTAATACCTCATTAACGAATGGTGTCGATTTGGTGAGACTGGATCTACGTGGTCATGGTAAATCAATGTCTTATAGTCGAATTACAATTCTGGATTGGTGTCGGGATATTCATCAAATACTGACTAAGGAGCAATACTCACGAATTATTTTGGTGGGGCATAGTTTGGGTGCTCAAATTGCGATGCAGTTCAGTTTTTATTATCCACAAAACACTCAGGGAGTGGTGTTGATTGATCCGGTGTTTCCGGATGCATTAAAAGGTTTCTTAGGTGTTGTGCGGCGATTTCGATATGGTTTATTAGCGATTATTCATTTATTGCTTCTTATTGCGAAAATGGGATTAACCCGGAAAACGCTACCATACCGTGATTTATACGAGCTTGATATAAAAACCCGGAAATTTCTGGAAAAGAATAGCACTACTGATATTGCTAAATTGTACATGAATCCATTTGATGATTTAATTTATATTCCGTTTGTGAATTACTGCCAGGATATGTTTGAAGTTACCCGTAAACTACCTGATTTACGATTAATTAAATGTGCTGTTCTGTGTTTATTATCTAAAGGCGCAACGGTTAGTAATATCGCATTGACAAAAAAACACGTTAGTCAGATTCCTGAAAGTGAAACAACTATAATTAATGCAGATCACTGGTTATTGACTGAAAAACCGACAGAATCCAGAAAAGCGATTGAGAATTGGTGTTATAAAATTCTTACCGGACCTTAAAAATGTAAAATTCATGGTCTCCCTATAATAATTAAGTAAATTGATTGATAGCAAATTATGATTTTAATTAAATAATCTTCTTGAGTCTGCTATTCAAGATTAAATCTTGGACTATTATTACCTTATAATAAAGGATTGATTTTCACGAAATGGATGACACATACAGATAGTATTACTAATTAGTCGAAAGGATCCAATGTGGAAATTTTAGAAGAACTAACGAAACAAGCTCAGTTACTTAAAGTAAAAAGGGGTGTCGATGAATCCTGGAATAAGAATGATGAAGCTAATCAGGGTGGTGCGACAAAGTCTTTATTTGAAATACACGATTATCTAAGAAAAATTGTAAATAGACTCAACCAGGTTCGACCTGAAGTCAAAGTTGTTTACACGGTATTTGACAAATATCAAATTAATGAATCCTTTCAGTCAGACTATGAATTATCGCTATCCAGTAAGCGACAGGTAGAAACGCTTGAATTAAGTTTATGGATGCACAGCAATGAAAATAAATTTGTTTTTAAACGGAATGATTTTGAAGGCTTTGAAGGAAAATTAAAAGAGTTGTTTTCTTATGGTTTAGTTGCTGGTGATAATCAACCCGATATTAATCGTGATTTGAGTTCAGTGGATGAGATTGAAATTCTAACGGACATACCAGTCTCGTTTATTTTTACAGCAGCTGAGTACTCAAATACAATCAATGTGGTGGTAACTAATTTTGAATCTTTAGGTGAAACTGTATTTCGATTAGACAGTGAATCAATAACACATAAGTTTTTGGATCATTTTGCTAAATATCTCATTAGAAAAAAATCCAGTTTTTTCCCGGATGAAAATGACTCATTAAAAAGCATTAGTAAACGAATCTCCATTAATGATGAATCACAAGAATTACCTGAAACAGAAAATAATATTACTAAAAATATTAGTGTCAATTCAAAGCTTTCACCATTTAAAAAGAATGCAAAAATATTTTTAACCTATCATGAAAATTTGAATGAACTAAACTCAAAAATCGAATCATTTTCAATTGGTCGCGACAATTCATCAGGTTTAACGATTTTATCCGAATTTGTATCACGACATCATGCTTCGATAATATTTCGTAAAGGGAAGTTTGTTATCGTCGATAAATCTACCAATGGCACTTTTATTAAACCTCAGGGCGGTAAAGAAGTGTATATTCAACAAGAGGACTATCCAATTTCCGGTTGCGGATTAATTTGTCTAGGGAAATCTATATCCCCTAGTAATGAACATCTTATATATTTCTTTTGTGAATAGTTACTTTTTATTGGTATGCAATTTGAAATTAATTTACACATTAATAAGACTCAGTTAGAAAAATATTATACCGGTATTAAAACGGTTACTGCAAAAAGTATTGATGGTCGCAGAGTTCAATTTCCAGTGAATATATTACACAATTTCATAACACACGAAGGCGTTCATGGGGTGTTTCTGTTGGAATATGATGAGCAGTTTAAATTTAAGAATATTTCAAAATTAATTTAAGTTTAAAGATAATCAATAAAACAACCAAAAACTGTGCAACATTACGTTTTTAGCTTCAGTTAATAGCAGTTCGCGTTCAGGAGCCCTGTTGAGAGTCACGGAAAGGCACTAGCATTACTAACAACAGCTTTAAACACCTCAAGTTGTCTGATGGTTATATGCAAACATTTACCGATAGTTTGGATAATATTAATAGCTTTTAATTATGGCTTATTTTGGTATAGTCGCAGTTTTTATTGCATATATTCAATCACTATGAGGCATCACAATGAATACTGAAAATCCTAGTCGTAATCGTTCCACTGATATGTTAGCGCAGTTAATCTTCTGGAGTCGCTGGTTGCAAGCACCATTGTATGTTGGGCTTATAGTGGCACAGGGAGTTTATGTTTTTCATTTTATGATTGAGTTATTTCACCTGGTTATGACTGCAGCGAGCATTGGCGAAACTCAAATTATGTTGATTGTTCTGGGTTTAATCGATGTGGTTATGATCGCAAATTTATTAATTATGGTTACTATCGGTGGCTATGAAACTTTTGTTTCACGCTTAAATTTACGTGAGCATCGGGATCAACCTGAATGGTTATCGCATGTTAATGCTGCAACTATGAAAATTAAATTGTCGATGGCATTGATAGGTATATCATCAATACATCTTTTGAAAACGTTTATTAATGCCGATCAAATGAATGAAAACACTATTAAATGGCAAGTTGTTATTCATGTTACCTTTATTCTCTCAGCAGTAGCGATGGCATACACTGATCGAATTATGACGAAAACATTAATGGATGCTCATGGTAGAATAAATGATTAACTAATGAGTAATACAGTTGTAGATTTGATCCGCCATGGTGAACCACTAGGTGGACGTGCTATTCGCGGTAATGGTATCGACGATTCTCTTAGCGATCTGGGTTGGCAACAAATGCGTTCAGCGGTTGCCGACTATTCAAAATGGAATCTTATTGTTAGTTCACCCTTAGTGCGCTGTTCAGATTTTTCCAGAGAAATTTCAGATAAATTAAAAATTCCGATAATGATTGAAGATAATTTAAAGGAAGTTGGATTTGGAAATTGGGAAGGTCGAACTCAAGATGAAATTAAAAATACTAATTTAGATGAATACCAACAATTTTACCTTGACCCGGTAAATAACCGTCCTGTGGGTGCAGAGCCGCTGTTAGAATTTTTTACACGTGTAGTTGAGGTCTATGAGAAAATAATTAAAACTCATAAGGGCGAGCGTATATTGATTGTAACGCATGCGGGTGTTATTCGTGCAATTATAACTCACATACTTAAAGCTGAATTGAGTAGTATGTATCGCATTAAGGTTTTTAATGCTGGAATTACCCGGATTGTGCATACCAAAGATAATTCAATTCTGGAACGGCATGGGGTTAATTTGAAAGCTTTTGTATAAAAATATATTTAGTATTATCGACACAAAGCTTCAGCGATCAACTTATTTTTTTCAAGATTATTTTTAGATCGTGATGTAATATCAATAATATTTTCATTTGATAAATTGGGTAATTCTAATTCGGTTTCTTTTTCATTATCATCCACTATTGTATTATTGGGTGGATGTAAGGTTATATGAGTAATTTTTTTGGCGTTACGAATGGTTTCAATATACGGGATATATTGATCCTGATAATCAAAATTTAGAATATTCTCAGCGGTCCCGGAAAAAATATCGGGCAGCTTCCAAAAGCTTAACAATTTTGCTGATAGTTGATATTCATCGAGGCCAAATGTTTCAACTAATAATGACGATAATGATTTTTCTTCCGTCACTTCAGTGAAGATAGTATTTAGAATCTCAGGGAATTGATCAACTAAAAATAACAAGCCAATATTGGATAATAAGCCAACACAATATATATCGATATCATAAGAGTTATCAGTTTTAACAAGGTGCTTGTAAATTGATGCAGAATTTTCGCCGGTTAGAACTGATTCTAACCAATAATCTTTGGTTTTAAAATTAGGACATTTTTGAGTGTTAAATTTTGATGCTATAACACTTGATAGTACAACTGATTTAAGTTCTGAGATTCCCATTAACGCCGCCGCACTTTCTATTGAACTGGTTTTTTTACTGCCCATATACGCGGCAGAATTTGAAATTTGAAGTATTTTTGCAATTGTTGCCGGTTCTTGTTTTATAACGCGTATTAACTCTCGAATATCCGTTGTTTGTTCTGCGCGAGATAATGTTTGAATAATTTTCGCAAGAAAATGGAATGGTGGAATTGATTCTTTTAAGATAAAAGCAATTTTGGGCACAATAGTTATACTCTTTAAAATTTGTTTTGAAAACGAACATAAACACAATTTTATTGTGCAATATATCATTAATACTTATCTATTAAATCTAACGGTCAATTAATATCTAACTTTAATTGAATATGACTTTATGTGGCTAAATAAGATTTATGTCAATATGGGATCTAGGTTGTGGTGGTATTAGCCTGACTTAATTCATGGGAATAGCGTAATAATGCATATTGTGTCGTTTTAAAGCTTTTACGAATATTATTTAAATATTGTTTGGAATTTGATTTATATTCCTGTTTCGTTAAAGAATGGTATTTATGGCATAGTTGAAATAGCGATGTTGCTCCAACAGCTCCGGCATTCCCCTTAAATGCATGGCACAGGTTGATGAAGTCACTGTGTTTATCGATAAGTGCAAGATCTAATTTCAATAATATTTTTTTGCCATCATTCTGAAAGCTTTTAATTAAATTATCGATAAATTCACCATCAGTATTGAGTATTTCTAGATCTTTAAGTGTTTCCAGATTTAGTAATTCGGTGACTTCGGTATCCACAGGATATAACTTGGGTAATTTAATTTCACTGGATTTTTTTGTCTCTGTTGATTGTCGCGTTGCTCGTGGCAGCGTTGTTAATGATGAAATGGTACTTAATAATTTGCTTGATTTAATTGGCTTTGTTAAATAAATATCGATACCTGCTTGCTTACACTCGTAAATTGACTCAATAGTGGCATTAGCTGTGAGCATGATAAACGGCATCGGGGTATCCGGGTACATAAAATTATACAACTGAACAAGTTGAATGCCACCCATTACAGGCATGTGCATGTCGGTGATACAGAGATCGAATAACTCTTCTTCGAACATGTCGAGAGCTTCTTCTCCATTATCAACTGTTACGACAGTATGACCACCATATTCAAGAATTCTTTTTGTTATCAGTTGATTTGATTCATTATCTTCTGCAAGTAATATACGGTATTTTTTCGGGTGTTTACTATGAGAATAATAAGCAGCAATACTCTCAATATTGTCAGCTGTTTGTGTTTCTAATAGCGGCGCACTATGAATAGCATTAAACAGCAAAGGCATATCAATTGGGAAATCAAGAATGCAGGTGAAACCTGAATCCAGCAATTGACGTTGAATATTATCAGAAACATCACGATTGAATAAAATTAATGCCATGTGTTTGAAAATCAATTTAGCACGCAGTGCTTTTGCAAAGTGAATCGCATTAACATCCAGATTAGATTTACTAATAATAACCGCATGAATGGGTTTATTATCATCTACTGCCTTATCAATAATTTTTAATGCATCTTTAGCTGAATTTGTATCAATGAGTTCAACACCCCAAGTATGACAATTATCAATGACCGTTAATAAAATATCATTAGTATCTGAAACTATTAAAACCCGCGCTTTTGATAAATCATTATTTTGTTCCCAATTGACGGACTGTTGCAAAAATGGAATTTCAACCCAAAATGTTGATCCTTCACCGCTGACACTATCAAGCCCAATCGTGCCGCCAGATTTTTCTGTGAGTTGTTTTGCGATTGTTGTTCCTAAACCGGCTCCGCCATAACGTCTGGTGCTGGATTCATCAGCTTGAGTGAAACGATCAAATACAGTTTTTTGTTCTAATTCTGTTAGTCCGCATCCAGTATCGACAATTTGAAAACGAATAATACTGTAATTATTTTTAACAAATAACTGGCTTACAATAATTTGCACTTTGCCTTCGTCAGTGAATTTAATGGCATTACCAACCAGATTCATTAAAATTTGTCTTAGGTGATTAACATCACCATTAAGTGCATACGGAACATCAGGATTAATTATCATCGTAAAGTTAAGCCCTTTTTCATGGGCTTTGTGTTCCAGCATTTTAACGATGTTTTTTAGCAAGTGATGTAAATCAAATTTAACTGTATTAGTTCGTAATTTTCCGGCTTCTATTTTTGATATGTCGAGAATTTTTTCAATGATTTCCAGAAGTGCACGAATTGAGTAACCGATTGTATTGGAATATTCCTGTTGTTCTTTGTTTAACGGCGTATTTTGTATTAAATCATTGGCGCCTAGAATCCCGTTAAGTGGTGTACGTAGTTCATGGCTCATGTTAGCCAAAAATGTACTTTTTGCTTTATTAGCATCTTCAGAGGTACTAACCGCAATTTGTAGTCTACTCAATAATTTACCAACATACAGCGGTAAAAATATTGCTCCTAAAATTAAGCCAGTAATAAAAATGGGATACTGAATCATGAACGGCGATGTAAATGCCAATAGCGTTAAGCCAATTACCGTAATGACCATACTGATGTACAGAAACTTAACGCCATATCGGAAGCCATTTCCAAATATGGCCCATAAGAAAAATGGATAAATTGCGATTCCGAGTTCGCCGCCTAGATAGGAGCCCGCTGTTAGAGTCGCAACATCAAAAATGGAATTTAAAATATATCGAGTAGGGCATCGCTCCGGTTTTTTGTATACCCAATAGAAGCTAAAAAAAATAACAAAGGGAATGACTATAGAATAGCCAATTAATAATTCGGTTGCGTATTTAACCTCGGAGTAAGAAGTGTAAATAATCGTAGTGATTAAAAAACTGGAAATAAAACGAATTAGTAATTGCTCTAATTCTTTACCAGGACTCTTGGCCATACGATTAATAATGTATGATAATTTACCGGATAGAATTTGAAAAAAATTGTCAATACGTCCCATGTAATATGTGCTCAATTAAATATTCATTTTTAGCGATTATATCGTGATTTGAGATTTATCAGCTACTTTCAAGCATATTATTTGTTAATATGTTGAAAAGCAGCTGATTTCAGGGTGGTAATAGTCGTTTTCCGATATTTAACTGCTTTTAGGTAATGGTTGATAACGAATCGAATCTTAAAACTGGAGTAATTTCCCATATTGAAATTGATGAATTTTAATATGAGTTATTACTAATATAGCAATTTATAGCGATTTTTTTTAAAATGGATTTAGCATAAAAAACTTAATATCCAATACTAAATGTGGTAAAAAGTGTTATCGTATTGGTGTTCGCAATTAACTAAAAATTATAAATTAATAAAGGAGTAAATCAACGTGTCTGTAGATGTTTCTCAATTAAATTCCGATCGAAGAGATGATGCCCATGATAAGCTTCATACCTTGATCGCGACACGCACAGAAACTCTGTCAATGTATAATCAAATTATTGGTATGCGACCATTTAAACCTGAAGACGGTATTTCGATACTTCTGGAAGAGTTTTGCGAAGCCCTTGTAGATTACACCGCCAGCGCACATTTTCAACTATACCGGTTTCTTGTTGATGGTTCTGAGCGTCGTGAAGCAGTTAAAGCTATCGCTAACCAGGTTTATCCTGCAATCTCAAAAGTGACAGATTTTATAATAGAGTTTAATGATAAGTATGATGGTGAAAAAGACAGTTTAATACTAACAAATCTTGATAATGATCTTTCGGTCCTTGGAGAAGCATTAGCTGATCGAATTTCAAACGAAGATCAAATAATTGCAGCGTTTCGTGCAGCTAAAATTTAACACACTGTGGTGTTTATTGTTGAATCAATAATTGTTCTGAGCTACTGCTGGTAAGTTGGCTTCGAATGTGGGCTGTTCCGCCAATTTGATGACCCAGATAGTAACCAAAACCAAAGACAAACAAACTGCCTATTAAAAACATTATTATTAACATCTTAATACCCCATAATTATTTAAATTTTTCAATAATTCTATTACATACCTTATTGGCGTCCCGATCTGGACTTACTTAATACTTCCAGAAAATGATTTCTTTCAAAACGAGTACCAGGTCTCAATTTATAAATTCTCCTGCTGATTTTCCGGTTGTACCTTAAATTACGATTGCGTATACTTCGCGCAAATGGACATTTAAATGTGTATATTACCCGTTTATTTCATTTGCACCTTATGTGACTGGAATAAATATTATGGATAATGACAGGGATAGTACGGGTGTATTAATGGAAAAAACGTTTACAGATTCTACTCTGGCGCGAGAATCAATGAAGTACCACGGTACGGGTGGTGCAAGTCAAGGAAATAGTGATTACGGTTTTCTTCCTGCTTTTAGGGATACCAGTAGTGACACTATTTATTTATCGCGTTATTCAGATGGGCGTCTCGCCAAAGTTCATATTCTTGATGGCATGCCAGATAATTTAATTGTTTCTACTGAAGAAGGTCATGTAAAAGCGGTCAGTAAAAGTGTTATTGCCGGTTTTGTGTTAAATGGTGTTTTTTATACTCGAGCAGAAGCTGCAAATGTTGTTTCAACAAACGTTTCTAAATCAGCCTGAATAATTTAGTGGTTTAAAGATATTGTATTTTATATCTTTTTCTTTGCTTGAATGATCGGCATATTCTGTAATATTGATTTGGGTGAATGTCCTAATCGTTGTTCATAGATAATAGTGTAAGTTAGGACTCTTTTTAGATAATCCCGGGTTTCATTAAATGGCACAGTCTCTACCCAAATATCAGCTGAAACAGGTGCTTTGGGCAACCAGGTATTTACCCGATATTGTCCTGCATTATACGCCGCAGTCGCAAGCACATTATTACCGTTAAAGTGATCACTTACTTTTTTAAGGTAACGCACGCCCAGTTTCACATTTGTATTAATATTAAGTAAATCAAACCGGTTGCGATATTTAACCTGGTTATTTCGTGCAACCTGAAGGGCAGTGCGGGGTAGTAATTGCATCAGTCCCATCGCTCCTGCGTGTGAGCGTGCATCTGATGTAAAAGCGCTCTCTTGACGAATAATAGCAAATGCCCAGGCAGGGTTTATTTTTTGTCCTTGTGCTTGTTTCACGACAAGATTTTGGTGAACCAAAGGAAAGCGGCGTTTTAAATCATCCCAATATTTGGCTCGTCCAAAAGTTATAATGGCACGATCATGCCAGCCCCATTGATCGGCAGCTTGAGCTGCAATTAAAATTTGAGTGCTATCCATTCGCTGAATCGCATAGTGCCACTCACGTCGAGCATCTACAATTTGATTTAATAAATATAGTTCTCTGGCTCTTAAAATGGCAGGGTTTTGTTCTAATGCTGATATTTCTTCAGCCGAATAAATCAAGGGTTTATCACCGAACTGATAATTTAAGCCATTTCTATCGGCCGCTAAAAAACCGTAATAACTGCGTTCATTGGCATTTAAATGATAAATGTTTCGAGCTTCTTCAAGACGCCCCATTGCTTCGTAAACTCGAGCTCGCCAATATCGCCATTTCTCAGAATGACGTTCTTCACTATTTAATCTGTCCAGCCAATCGACCGCACTCTCCCAATCCCGATCTTTGATTGATGAAATAATGTGTATACCGGTTAGATAGCTATCATCTGAAAGATAATTGGTTGCGTTTAACCATTTAATCGAATCAACGTCATCAATTTGCGACAAATACAAAGTAAGACGTCGCACCAGTCGATTTTCTTCCTGCGTATTAAAACTAAATTTTAGTTTAAAGTTTGACCAAAGCCTGGCACCTTCAAGTGCGTCTTTTTTTGAAATTCGAATTAAAGCATCAATTAAAATCCATCGAACAATCGGGATATTACTCTTTAGTTTTGAGTCACTCAATATGAGTTCGGGTTTACGCCGTACTTTTATCCATAGGTCAATCCAGTGTTGATCTTCCTGGTTTACATATTGCTTTAAGTATTTTGCTAAATGCAGTCGATTGCTTTGCATTGCAAGTCGAATGCGTTCAAGAACTAAGTCTTGAGTAATGCGCCCGGATTTTAATCCGAGTTTAATCACTTTATCACAGACTTTTGGCAGTGATTTTCCGGTAAGCCAAATTTGCTCAATGACATCGTAAGCTGCCATTGGTTGATTTTCCATGTTTAAAGCATGTGCGTAATGACACTGCATTTTTATATTTTTTGATGTCAGATAATTCTCAACTAATGTCTTCCAGTCTTTTTTACGAACCAATTGGTGTTGCCAGGAATAATGTAAACGTGTTGCTAACGGTGTACCGGCGTATTTATTGATAAAAGCAATAATTTCTTTATTGGGCGCTTTTCTTAATCGTTTTTTAAGTTCTGCAAATTTTAAATAGGGGTAGAGAGGGTAATCACGTAATTGCGGCTCAAGTTTATTGAAATTCTTAAGTCGCCCTAACTTAATTGAATGTATTGCATCTTGATATTGTTGTCGTTGTAGTAATCGATCAGAGGATATTTCAACGATTGCCTGTGCGGAAAGAGCGTTAAGATAAATTATCAGGCCTAAGGCAAGCTTAAGCAGAACTAGAGGTGTCTTCGATGATAATAAAGTTAATTGCACTTAATTTACCGCCTCGATTGTGATCTACCTTAAGACATATAAAACAGATTTAACAATCTCTTATAAGTTATTGTTATATCATATAAAGTCATGAATTTCGAATTTAACACTATTACTTCATATCGGCTAAAAATCCAAAAGATTTACATTAATAAAAAATATCAGCAAAATCAGTGTGTTTTAGATGCCATAGGCAAACAACTTGTTTTATAATTAAACGCTAATACTACTACCCGATTTGAGTGTATTTTTGGAGCACAAATAATGAGTAACGATTTAAACAAATTCAGCGCAACAATTACCCAGAGGAAGTCTCAGGGCGCATCTCAGGCAATGCTATATGGCACAGGTTTGAGTGAAGATGATTTAAAAAAAGCTGAAATTGGCATTGCCAGTGTTTGGTATGAGGGAAATACTTGTAACATGCATTTAAATGATCTCGCAGCTCAAGTTAAAGAGGGTGTTGTAAAAGCTGGTTTGGTGGGGATGCGATTTAATACTATTGGGGTCAGTGATGGTATTTCAATGGGAACCGATGGCATGAGTTATTCACTGCAGTCACGCGATTTAATAGCTGATTCTGTTGAAACGGTAATGAATGCCCAGTGGTATGACGCCAACATTTCTATTCCAGGCTGCGATAAAAACATGCCCGGTGTGCTGATTGCAATGGCGCGTGTTAATCGACCCTCACTTATGGTTTATGGCGGCACCATTAAACCGGGTCACGCCCAGGGTAAAGTTCTTGATGTGGTTTCGGCTTTTCAAAGTTACGGTGAATTTATTAGTGGAAAAATAGATGAGCAACAACGTGTAGAGATAGTTAAAAATTCCTGCCCGGGTGCCGGGGCATGTGGTGGCATGTATACCGCTAATACCATGGCAACAGCTATTGAGGCTATGGGCATGAGTCTGCCGTATAGTTCATCAACACCGGCTGTTGATAATGGTAAAGCACAGGAATGTTTATCTGCCGGTGCAGCGATTCGTATTTTATTGGAAAAGAACATCCGCCCCAGTGATATCATGACACGAGCCGCATTTGAAAACGCAATGGTTATGATTATGGCGACCGGTGGTTCAACTAATGCAGTGTTGCACTTGATAGCCATGGCACGGGCAATCGATGTTGATGTGAGCCTGGATGACTTTCAAAGTGTTAGCGATCGGATCCCATTAATTGCGGATCTAAAACCCAGTGGCAAATACGTAATGGAAGATGTCCATAACGTTGGCGGAACACCGGCATTAATGAAATATTTATTAGATGAAGGTTTAATCGACGGCAGTTGTCTGACCGTAACCGGAAAAACGCTCTCGGAAAATCTGGCAGATTTACCGGCATTAACTGCAGGTCAGGAAATTTTTTTACCGTTATCGAAGCCCATTAAGGCGACTGCTCATATTCAAATATTAAAAGGTAATCTGGCACCGGGTGGTTCGGTTGCAAAAATAACCGGTAAGGAAGGTTTATTATTTACCGGACCGGCAAATGTGTTTGATTCTGAAGAAGCGATGTTAGCTGCTCTGGAAAATAATAAAATTAATAAAGGTGATGTGATTGTTATCCGCTATGAAGGTCCAAAAGGTGGCCCAGGTATGCCTGAAATGCTCACACCGACTTCTGCCATTATGGGTGCAGGTTTGGGTACTGATGTTGCCTTAATAACGGATGGTCGATTCTCCGGTGGTTCACATGGTTTTATTATCGGTCACGTTGTGCCTGAAGCGCAGGAAGGTGGACCGATAGCATTAGTAGCCAATGGTGACATAATTACTGTTGATGCAGAAAACAAGATATTGGCGGTGGACTTGAGTGACGAGCAACTTGCACAACGAAAAGCAGCTTGGGTCATGCCTAAATATAAAGCAACTCGGGGTACATTGTTCAAATACATTAAAGTAGTTAAAGATGCCTCATTGGGTTGTGTCACAGATGAATAATCCTATGTAGATTGGTAAAGTAGAATAAACACGGATTTATTCTGCTTTATTCTACCGGTATTACCTATTCCTGTTTTTCTCTATTAATTTCTATCTGTATCGTCCGATATACTAATTATAAATACTTTCAAATTCACACATAAATTATGGATTGAATTTATATCTCCCATTGAATGAATGTATAGATTCAAATGAAAAGCAAAATAAACAATATTCAAAAAGTCATTAATAATGCAATTGTTTTATTTGTATTTATTATATTGATTATTTTTATTTTTTTGATTTGGAGCGGAGCTAAACAATACAATGATTTTCGGGGTTATCAGGAATCAATATCGTTAAATTCAATTACAAATGCAGCAGGAGAAATTAATCAATATTTAAGAGAAAAGAAACGCCTGGTTGTTTTGTTCGTAAACGATAATCTGGAACTGATAAATAAAATTAGTAATAATCCCGATGTTGATAGTGTCGATTACGCGAAAATGGAAAAAAATGTAAAACGTTATTTTCCAGATTATTTTACATTTACCATTACGGATAATCTTGGTACACCGGTAACAGTCGATTTTGACGGTAAAATAGGTGAAGTATGTTTATCTGATTTAAATGTATTTTTAAATGATGATATTTTATTAACCCGAGTCCACCCTAATAGTGTCGCTTATCATTTTGATATTATCACTCGATGGTCGGCCGGAACAAAAACAGGTTTATTTTTCGTCAGTTTTCATACCCGGAATCTGGGCAGGTTGATTAATTTAGCTCAAATCCCCAAACACAATATTCTGGTGGTAAATGAAAAGCAGGGAAACCTGATTGAGATAACGAAAGATGGAGCCAGAATAAATTGGGATCGTGATGACTATCGATTATCAGAAAATGAATTATCGAATAAAATAGCCGATATTGAAATTCCGAATACCTATTGGCATATGATCGATCTGGTGGATGATGATTTATTTACAAATTATTTATACGGGATTATTTTTCAAAGTAGCATTATGTTAGTTTTTTTATTAATAGTTGCAGTTTTAATTTTTATAATTTTAAGAAATGGTAAAACTGTATTATTAAATGAAGAAAAATATAAGAATGATTTTATTTCTATTGTAAGCCACGAGCTTCGAACACCATTAACGTCAATTATTGGTTCGCTAGATTTAGTACTGGGGGGTGTTGCTGGCGAACTTAATGTAAAAATGAAGGAATTAATTTCTGTCGCTAAAAATAACAGCACACGATTAAAATTACTGGTTGAAGATTTACTTGATATCCAGTCAATTATTTATGCTCGGATGAATTATAATAAAAAACCGGTAAATGTCGTATTATTTATTAATAAAACAATTGAAGATATCAGTTCATATGAAGATAAAGTAAGTTTTAAAATTACAAAAGAAGATTCATTAAGTGAAGCATATTTTTTTGTTGATGAATATAGATTGTCTCAAGTAATGAATAATTTACTTAAAAATGCAATTCGATATGGTAATTCCGGGAGTGTTGATATTATCGTTCAAAAATTAAATGAGAATATTCGAATCAGTGTTACCGATCATGGTGATGGAATTCCGGAAAAATACCAAAGTACAGTATTTGATCGCTTTATTAAAATTGAACAACACAAAGACCAGAATCATATGGGTGTTGGATTAGGCCTGAATTTAGTTAAAAAAATAATTGAAGCACATAATGGTGTAGTGGATTTTATTACTACTCAAGGTAAAGGAACAACTTTTTATTTTGAAATTCCTGAATATATTGGATTTGTTTCTGCGCAAAATAAATAGATTAGACACCGATTTTTTCTAATGCCCCTTTCAAATCGTTTAGGCCAATCGGGTAGGTCAAGATGGCATCTAATACTATAATATCATTTAGTTTATCAACAAATTTACGCTCATTTCGTTTCACCAGAATTATTTTTTTTGCTTCAGGTGAATATTTTTGTAAGCTATATAAAAAAACATCCAGATTTGAAACATTAACGCCAGCGTAATTTGAGCCATAGCCGTATATAAATTCAGCTACAATAAAATCAGGGCTAATTTTTTTTAA
This sequence comes from Gammaproteobacteria bacterium, assembly GCA_048061315.1. Classification (GTDB taxonomy): domain Bacteria; phylum Pseudomonadota; class Gammaproteobacteria; order UBA6429; family Thiohalophilaceae; genus CAYQUC01. The sequence continues at coordinate 249 of JBGMRJ010000022.1, read as the reverse complement.
TGCAGTCATGGCTTTTCGGGTTGAACTAAACATATGCTCATCAACATCTAACTTTTTATAGAGCGTACTAAAGTTAGGAAAGCCGGGTGCTTCTGCAATTGAGAATACTATTTTTTTTGACATGGGTATCCGGTAATTAATTTAAGTTTGTTGTTTGTTATCACTGCTGCCCCGTTAATTTTTTAGCGAGTATAAAAAATAGGATATGGAACTGGTACAGCCTACTAAAGACCGTCTGCTTCATGGATG
>JBGMRJ010000021.1:10023-31978 GCA_048061315.1 Gammaproteobacteria bacterium | reverse complement strand
AATTAAAACCACAAATGCAAGCAGCGATAGTAAATCGAATGCTCTATAGTCTGATAGGTAATCGTGGATATCGTTATGTCATCCCCTTACTGGCCAAAAAACCGGACATCCGTGCCTCATTACATCGACAATACCAATTTTCATGGTTTAAACGGCTATTGTTACCCTTGGCAACATATCAATATAAAAGTAAACGGCATGATAAAACCTGTGACCACATAGATTGCAATTGCATATGGTGCCGATGTGGAGGGTAACCAGTTGAGGCATAAAGCACGAATACAAATGATATTCATTAATTATTTTATTCCCGGCAATGGTATTACTCGCCTTTCCAGGTAAAGAAGTTGCCGAAAGACGCAAAGGAAAACCTAAATAATATTTGTGGTTAAAATTTTTCAGGTTACCTGTTTTTGGGTCAAGAAAATTAATTTAGCCTTATATTTAATTAGTATCAATAATAATCAGTCTAGCAATTTTAATTTACTTCTACTGCGCGGTAATAAATGTAACGATACTAATGCCGCGAGTAGTATTTCCATCAGTCCTGCTTTGTCATATGTCATTCGATAATATTCCAGGCGCATGGTGATGGCGCTACCGAGAATAAATGAACCAAACGCAATTAGTGATCCGAATGCCAGGGTTGATAATCCGGTAATCCCCTGGCCTATGGTGCAGCCCATTGCCAGAACTCCACCGGTTCCCATTAATATACCGCCTATTATGTAACGGACAACGTCTTTTTTTGAGGTAAACCATTCTAACCGTAAATTGCCGGTAAACAAGCCATATAAAAATGAACCGGTAATGACACCAACCAGAATAGCAACTCCGAATGTGATTAGCGAAGTTTGAAGTGGCCGAGTTAAATAGTAGAGCGTTTCACCCATTGGGTTAACAAAAGTAAATGACATGGCACCCACGCCCGGTGGCGGGGCGTCCATAAAACTGGCAGCCTCAACTGCAGCTTGTCCCATAGGGCCTGCAGTTACATACCAGGCTGCAATGACTAACAAGCCAACGCTGGCTCCGCCTAAAATATTATCAAAACGATTACGGAAATCCGTAGAACGAAAAATAAAAAATAGTAAGGTGATGATGATTAATCCTGCTATTAACAAGTGAAACCAGCCACTGTCACTGATGCCTAAAAAACCGGCAAATATTGAGGTGACTTGTTGGCTTTCGATACCATAATTTTTAAGGTTTATTGTTAATGGATCCATCCAGACATGAAAAGCGTAATGATAAAAATCAGTTTTGGTCATTAGAAATGCCATGATACCACCAACCAATAAAACCAATAATGATTTCATATTACCACCGCCAATGCGGATCAGTGTTTTGTTAACGCAGCCACCGGCCAGGGTCATACCGACACCAAACATCAAGCCACCCAATAAATAACGTGACCAGGCAAAATTAGCAGTACGGTAAGGCGGCATGGTCATTGATAAGCTAATGATGCCTGATTGCTCTAATATCAGCACCCCCAGCATGGCCACTGCAATAGCGAATAGCCAGGAATGCATTCGGCCTTTATCCCCCATATTCACTAAATCTGAAATTGCCCCCATGGTGCAAAAATTCGTTTTGTGAACCATAAAACCTAAGATAATTGCCAGGGTAAATCCCGCTGCAATGACATACCATATAGGAGCACTTTCCATTCTTTTTTCCTTAATGTGAGTGATTTTAGAATGTAGAACGGTTTAAGTAATTATAGTTGCAATGAATTGAATGCAAGCTTGATCTGGATCAATTAATTGAATAAGGAAAAAATATCAAATATTGAACTAAAAACCGACACCAATTCCAAATCGGATAGTGACCGGTTCGGTATACGGACTATCAGGATCATCGTAATTAAAGTTATATAAAGCTGTAAAATACAAAGAAGCGTTACCACCGAGTGATTTTTGTATACCGGCACCGGCTAAAAGACTACCAAAAGTATCACGTTCTGTTCGAGCGACGTTAACACCACTGAGTATTGCAAATTCATAATCGATATATTCGTATTCAGCTTGTAAATAGAATGATGGTGTTAAATTATACCGTCCAAACAAAGTCGCGCCATAATCTGTGGTTGAATAAGATTGGCTATAACGTTCGTCTTTTCGATAACGGTATAAAAAGCTGACACCAACGGCAGTTTTAGGATTTAAATTGTAACCAATCATTGGTGAAATTTCGTAATATTCAACATCACCAAATGAAATAGCAAGACCACCACCATAAAACCAGGGAGATTTAGCGGATTGTTTGGCAGCCGGCGTGGCTTGAACTGGCGATAATTCAATTGACTCAACTGTAGCCGGGACTGGTTCAGCGAGCAAAATTGTGGTGTGCGTAAAAAGTGCGCTAGCACAAATAATACTGACAATTGATGTTGGCTTGAATATTCGCAAATTGATCATAAATCCCTCTAAATAGTAATGAATAAGCTTCCTGATTTTATATAATAGCATTATGAGAGAGCTAGTTCATGACGTAATTTAGCACTACTTTTTAGCTTGTTTAAAAAATATACAAATAATTCAAAAAGTAATTGCTATTCTTAATGAGAATCATTATCATTCAATGGCAGGATATATATTAATCGAATTTAATCGTTAGAGTTTGGATAAAATACTTATGAAACAATTACTTATATCATTTTTGCTGGTTTTTGTAGTAAGCAGTTACGCTTCTGCAGCTGAGAAATTTGAAATTTCAATCAAAAATCATCGTTTTGAACCAGCAGAATTAACCGTTCCAGCCGGTAAAAAAATTAAATTAGTCGTTAAAAATCTGGATGCAACTCCAGAGGAGTTTGAGAGTTACACATTAAATCGCGAGAAAATCATTCGCGGTAATAGTAGTGCGGTCATATATATTGGTCCACTAAAACCAGGGAGTTATAAATTCTTTGGTGAGTTTAATCAAAAGACAGCCCAGGGCGTAGTCGTAGCAAAATAATATTTAAGAGGTAAATAGCCATGTGGGCAACAGCAGTTATCGTTTTTCGTGAGATTCTTGAAGCATCTCTAATCGTAAGTTTAGTATTGGCAGCGACTCAAGGTATGCCAAAAAGAAGTTTGTATATTAATGGTGGTATTGCCGCCGGTGTGCTTGGTGCAGTATTGATTGCATTATTGGCCGAACCCATTGCGGCATTTGCAGATGGCATGGGACAAGAGCTTTTTAATGCCAGTGTTTTAATGTTAGCAGTAGTCATGCTGACCTGGCATCTGGTGTGGATGCGAAAACACAGCATGCAAATTTCATCCGATATTAACGGCATGGCTTCGCAATTAGCCGAAGGCAAAAAATCAATGTTTGCTATTTCGATTATAGTTGGCTTGGCAATTTTACGTGAAGGCGCAGAAATCATTTTATTATTATATGGGATGACTGCAGCTGGAGCCGATGTTACACAACAACTTACTGGTGGTAGTATTGGACTGATTTCAGGTGTAGTGCTCGGTGCAGCCCTGTATTTTGGTTTGATAAAAATTCCAACACGGTATTTTTTCAAAATTACCGGTGCATTAATTTTATTACTGGCAGCTGGACTTTCAGCACAAGCAGCAGCGTATTTATCGCAGGCTGATATGATACCCGTGTTTGTAACCTCAGTTTGGGATACGTCTTTTATACTGTCAGAGCAATCCTTACCGGGGCAAATATTACATTCGCTTATCGGTTACACATCACAACCCAGTGGTATTCAAGTTGTATTTTATCTGGTAACTATTGTCGCGATTGTTTTATTATCTAAAATTATTAATCGTACGCCTATCAATATTCGTTCCACCAGTGCCGCAGGTATTGTGATGGTTGCAGTGATTGTATCTTCTGTGATGTTAAATAGTAATACAGCACAGGCGAGTGACAAAATTTATTCACCGTATGTCGAGTATGGTGAGTTTGAATTAGAGTATCGTGGTCATGTAACTGATGATAAACGTCCGGAAAAAGATAACAGCGAGAAACATAAAGTTGAAGTTGTTTATGGTTTCACTGAATACTGGTCTGCGGGTCTGTTAGGTGTCTGGGAGAAAAAGCCTGGATCGAGTCGTGAATTTGAAGCGACAGCATGGGAAAATGTATTTCAAATCACAGATCAAGGTGAGTATTGGGTTGATGTAGGCTTATACCTGGAATATGAACTTGCCAAAGAAAGTAGTGCATCTGATAAAGTGGAAGCTAAATTATTATTAGAGCACCCTGGTATACGGTTTATCAATACTGCCAATATTGTTCTTGAGCGTGAAGTTGGTAGCAATTCGAGTAATGCCACGGGCTTAGAAATTTTCTGGCGGACAAAATATCGTTGGAAACAAGCGTTTGAACCCGCAATTGAAATTTACAGTAAGTTTGGTGAGATTGGGAAATCAAAAGGATTTGATAATCAAAAACACAGCATTGGACCTATTATTATGGGGCAGGTTGCTGCAGGAAAAGATTCAAAATTAAAGTATGAATTTGGCTACCTGGTTGGCGTTAGTGATGCTGCAGCCGATGGCACCTGGAAGTGGGTTATTGAATGGGAAACACGATTTTAAAGAGTAGTGAAAGAATTAATACCATCAAGAAGAAGTGACGCAAGAAGAAAAAAAGCAAGAAAAGTAGGGGCGTTCAGCCCCTATGTTTATTAGAGTTATAAATTTAGATTGATTGAATAACTTATTGCAAAGCATATCTGTTAAGATTTGAGGTATGAAGATTTTGCATAAAAAAATATATAATAACAAAGCTTTGCTAGCTTTTATTATTGTAATATTGACACTCGTATTGTTCTATAATTTTTATGTGATATCGTCATTATCGCATAAGGAATTTAAAACGGTTACACCAGAAATAGTATCAGCTGCACTTGAAACCCCGGTAAATTACCAGCAACAAATTAAACCTATTCTGGAACGGCGCTGTGTTGTTTGTCACGGTTGTTATGATGCTCCCTGTCAATTAAAATTGTCTTCCCCTGAAGGTTTAGAACGAGGTGCTACCACAGAACGAATTTACGATTTGCAGCGTATTAATAGCACAGCGCCAACGCGTTTATTTATTGATGCTAAAAGTACAGCAGAATGGCGTAAGCATGGGTTTACTTCAATACTGAATGAGGGCAAAAAAACACCTGAAAATAATCTTAATAACTCGGTGCTCTATCGATTACTAAATTTAAAACAAAAAAATCCTCAACCAGTCGGTGGTAAACTACCTGAAAAATTTACTTTAGACCTGGATCGCGAAGAAACCTGTCCTACTTTGAAGTCAGTTGATAAATTTGCTAAAGATCATCCTCTGTGGGGTATGCCTTATGCTATGCCAAATTTACAAAAATCGGAATATCAAACTTTAGTGTCGTGGATTGCCCAGGGTTCTCCTTCATCTAAAGCAAACGCTGTTTCATTTGTAGTACAAGCACAAATAAAACAATGGGAATTATTTTTTAACGAAACGTCGAATAAACAACAATTAGTGAGTCGCTATCTTTACGAGCATTTATTTCATGCTCATATTCATTTTAAAGATTCCCCTCAACGCGAATTCTTTCGTTTAGTACGATCAACAACACCATCGGGTGAGGCGATTAATGAGATTGCAACACTACGACCTAATGATGATCCTGGGGGCAAATTTTATTACAGATTGTTAGCGTATCCCTCGAGTATTGTAATTAAAAATCACATCGTTTATGAATTATCTAATAAAAAGATGCAACGATTTCGTGAGCTCTTTTTAACACCTGACTACACAGTTTCAAAATTACCGGTCTATGATAGAGGCGTTACATCAAATCCATTTATTGTTTTTGATGCCATTCCGGCAAAATCACGTTATCGTTTTATGCTGGATAACGCACACTTTTTTATTGAAGGTTTTATTAAAGGACCGGTGTGTCGTGGGCAAATTGCATTAAATGTTATTGAGGATCAATTCTGGGTGGTTTTCTTTAATCCGGATCAACCGATTATTAGCAACAATAGTAAGTTCATTGAAAAGATGTCAGCAGAACTACAATTGCCTGCAGATTATGATACTAATTTTGACCTGTTACGTATTTGGACGGAATACTGGAAAGGACAGCGGCGTTACATGGAACACAAGCAAGCCTGGTTTAAAAAAATTGGTACTCATAAAATAAAGCATGCGATGAATTATATTTGGGATGGTGAGGGAAGCAATCCTAATGCGGCATTAACCGTGTTTAGACATTTTGATAGTGGTTCTGTAGCTTATGGTTTAGTAGGCAGTGAACCTGAAACAACCTGGGTAATAGATTATCCATTACTGGAACGTATCCATTATTTGCTGGTTGCTGATTTTAATATATACGGTAATATCGCTCATCGAATGAGCACACGAATTTATATGGATTTCTTGCGCATGGAAGGTGAAGATTCATTTTTAGCTTTTTTACCAGTGAGTAGTCGAAAAGCAATTCGTGATAAGTGGTATGTTGGTCAACGCAGTCAGATACAAGAATTATTTTCTGCGCCTCAGGAGTGGTTGAGTACAGAATCCGTAGCGGGTTACCAGACTGAAAATCCACAACACGAGCTCTATCAACGTATCAAAGGGCGATTTAGTGATATAACAGAACACACAAGTGCCATGAACCATTGCGGCCAAATTAAATGCTCAAATTCAACTGCAAAAACTGCTGCAAAGCGTGTGGAACGCGCAATGAGTAAAATTGCTCAACTACAAGGACAGCAATTACATGCTTTCCCTGATATCGCATTTGTGCGTGTTATCAGCGCGAAACCGGAGGATAATGTTGCCTATACTCTGATACGAAATAAGGCGTATAAAAATGTCACGTCATTTTTAGCGGATGAACATGAACGTGATCGAGCGGATATCAATCGCGATACCATGACGGTGGTAAATTGGCTAGAAGGTTCTTACCCCAATTTATTTTTTGTAGTAGCTTTGTCTGATGTAGAAAATTTTTCTGAACGTTGCGCAGCAATACGTAACAGTAAAGATTATGAAAAATTTGTTGATCGATATGGTGTTAGACGAACCAATTCATTATTTTGGGAAACTGCAGACTGGTTTCAGGATGAGATAAAGAAAAACAAACCTGTTTTATCAGGTTTGTTTGATTTAAATCGCTTCCATAATCGTTAAGTTGTTTTCTATCTGCTAGTGGTGAGAAACCTTGGCTCCAGTTGTCATCTTTTGATATTCTTCTGCGGACATTTCATTAAGCTTACTAATGAATGCTACCAGAGACCAAATATCGTCATCGGTATGTGATTTGTGCCATGCTGGCATTCCGGTTAGCTTAATACCATTTTTAATTACCCAAAATTTGTCTTTAATCTTGTGTTCACCCTGAGCGGTTTTATGAAATATGGGAGGTTGAGGATAAAGTCCCTCATGTAGTTCTGTAATTTTCATACCGGGAGCAAGATGGCAGGTTGAACACATTTCTGCGTAACCGGTTGCAGCCGAAGTGATACGTGAAGAATCGTTTATATTATCCGGAACAACCAGATCTTCAGCTCTTACTTGAATCGAACGTTCTCTTAATATTTCAATTAATTGATTCGTAATTGCCCAATGCTTGTCATTTGCTGCAATATTATAGACACCAAACCAGATGAATAGCGGAAAACTGATTAATACAAATAAAATTAGAATAAGTGTAATTTTTTTCATGCTAGTACCTGTCTATAGTTTAAAAAATTGTTTAAGTTCTTGCTCGGTAGGTAATTTACGAAATATCACCTCTTCATCAACTACCATGTTTGGAGAATGTCTTATATTATACTTTTCCATAAGGTCAGGTTTATCTTCCACAAAATGAACTTCATGCTCGATGCCTAGTTCATCCAACGTTTTATGAAAATTCTTACAATGGCTACAGTTTCTGGTTGCCAATATCAATACATTCATTCTATTCTCCATTATAGATTAGATTTTGGTTAGCATTGTAACCGTTTTTTACTAACCATTAAATATTAAGTATATACTAAATATGTAATAAGCCTCATAAATATAGGTAAATAGAACTATGGCAATGCCTGATAAACTGTCGATTGATTTAGTAGTAATTTTAGCCGGTATTCCTCATGATGGCTCGTTTTGGTAATTGTGCTCTATGCACTCTGATTGTTACGTTATGAATAAGTTCAAAATTAGTACTTGAAATTTCAGAATTGAGTCTTATTTTATGTAATCTATAAAATGAATAGTAATTAGTAATTCTATGTTTACCCAGTTAAAAACCTATATTCGAGATTTATTTATACCAAAAAAAATTCCGGAAGAATTATGGCTTAAAGTAGTTGAGACCACACCGGTATTACAAGTTCTAAGTAGAACCGATAAAAATAAACTCCGAAAACTCACACGCTATTTTCTTCATAAAAAAAGTATCTCTAGTGCTCAGGATCTTGAGCTTACCTCTTATATGCAAGTGTTAATTGCAGCTCAAGCCTGTTTGTTAATTTTAAACCTCAGTCTGGATTATTATAATGGTTGGGTACAGGTAATTGTTTATCCTGATGTTTTTAAAGTGAACCACGAATATACCGATAGCGCCGGGGTGTTACATAAAACCGACCGGGTTCTAAGTGGTGAGGCCTGGTCACGGGGCCCAATTGTATTATCGTGGCAAGATGTTATTCAGGATGTAGAGTCACCACAACCGGGACATAATGTCGTTTTACACGAGTTTGCACATAAGCTGGATATGCTCAGCGGTAGTGCCAATGGCATGCCACCGCTACATGCATCAATGGCTCGTACTAAATGGACTGAAATCTTAAGTGTTGCTTATCAGCAATTAAATCAACAATTGTACTATAAGGGTAAAAGTACAATAAATAGTTATGCCGCAACCGACCCAGCTGAATTTTTTTCGGTTATTACTGAATATTTTTTTACAGCACCCGATATTCTAGAACAGGAGTGTCCCGATGTATTTAATCAGTTTTTGAGTTTTTACCGTCAGGATATTCGCACCAGGTTAGCGTAATTAAAATTAGTTTTAAATCTCGTTCTATAATCTTGAACTTTTCTATTTTATTCCCATCATATAAGTATTAAGAATCAATATTTCTTGCGTGGTGTTATGCTACACAATAATGGAGGATATCATAATGTTATATAATAAAAATAAATCATCTGTATTTTTAGTATTCCTAATCTCACTACTATTACTGATACCATTAAGCTCGCAAGCCGCTTTTCCCTGGAGTTCCGGTAGTGAGCGCCCAACGCTAGCGCCAATGATAAAAAAAACGACACCGGCTATTGTTAATATTTCAACTAAATCAACTCAACAAATAAAACAAAATCCGTTATTTAACGATCCGTTTTTTAGACGATTTTTTGACGCGCCACAGGCACCACCACAGCAACGTCAAAGTCAAAGCATGGGTTCAGGTGTTATTCTGGATAGCAGTAAGGGATATATTTTGACTAATAATCATGTGATAGCCAATGCTGATGAAATCATGGTTACCTTGCACGACAAGCGTTCATTTGAAGCAAAATTGATAGGTACTGATCCCGAAGCGGATTTAGCAGTGATTCAGATTAAGGCGAAGGATCTAGTACAACTGGAGTTGGCGGATTCAGCAACATTACAGGTTGGTGATTTTGTGGTTGCTATAGGTAATCCCTTTGGTTTGGAACAAACTGTAACCTCAGGAATTATTAGTGCATTGGGTCGATCCGGGCTTGGGATAGAGGGCTATGAAAATTTTATACAAACGGATGCATCAATAAACCCGGGGAATTCGGGTGGCGCGCTAGTGGATCTTGATGGCAAGCTGGTTGGAATTAACACTGCCATTGTAGGCCCTTCTGGCGGAAATGTTGGAATTGGTTTTGCGATACCCAGTAATATGGCTAAAAGTATTATGTCGCAATTAGTTGAATATGGCGAAGTTCGACGTGGTTTATTAGGTGTGATGATACAAGATGTAACTCCGGATTTAGCTAAGGCACTCGGTACTAAACAAAATTACGGTGCCGCAGTCACGCAAATAATAAAGAGTTCAGCTGCTGAGAAAGCTGGAATTAAGGTCGGTGATGTCATCACAGATGTTAATGACAAAAAAGTAAAAAATGCATCTCAGCTTCGTAACGCGATAGGCTTGTTGCGTATTGGTGAAAAACTTAAATTAAATTTGATACGTGATGGTGCTGACAAAACTATTTACGCTAAACTCAGTAAACCAAAACAAACTACCGCTAAAGCTGAAGATTTAAATAAAAAACTTGCCGGTGCGGTCTTAGGTGATATAAATGCAGGTCATCCGCTTTCAGGTAAAGTTGATGGAGTCGAAGTGATCTCAATCGAACGTGGCAGTCCGGCTGCCAATGCAGGTTTGCTTAAAGGTGATATTATTGTTTCTGTCAATCGATATCCTGTCAAAACGGTTGCAGATGTTAAAAAATATGCCGGTTCGGGTGGTGGTATATTACTTAATATACAACGCGGTAATGGTGCCTTATTTTTGTTTATTCGATAATTGAGGTAATCCTGGGCTGTGGCCAGTTATAAGTTGCTTAATTTATTAAAGCGCACAGTTCAGGTTTTTTTAAAGTAAGTCTATTTATTTTCGCCAGGTAAAATGCTCATAAACGCCAGACCAGTAAGTTCCAAAAGTGAACGCAAATAAAATTTCTTCTATTGGCATGAAGGTGATATGAATACCGGATAAGGCCTCAGTGTTCCAGACCCTTTCGATATAACCCGGAGCCGTAACTTCAAGACCGATTAGAAAAATGACATAGAACATTAAAAAAAGCAGGCCACCTATCCATGTTTTACGTTTTAAATCAGGTCGGCATAATATATTTGCAATAGTTCCAATGATCATCGCAATAATTGATGGATAAATAGGATTCCAGGTTACAAATGGAAAAAAATACAATATAGGAAAAGCAATGATTGGAGCAGATAGTGCCTTATAATGATGACGGTGTAATGGTTTGCTGTGCTCTTCAGCAGATACGGGAATCGGTACTTGTTTGGTGAATATATTATAAAGCACCGAGCCTACACCACCTATCCCAAAACAAAATATCAGGCTTTCAATATCAAAACCTGTTTTGATGGCAAGATCAAACAAGCTCGGTGGAGACCAGTATTCGGGTACAAATAAGGGTTCAGTTAATCCAAATGGTGTGGTAAAAATACTTGCCCATAACATCGCTCTTCGGTGTAACGGAAACAGCGCATAGATAATTACCCAGGGAATTAAAAATGCACTTGCCCAGATTAGCCAAACATATTGTTCATTTACCATGATTTAGTAAACCCTTGAGCCTGTCAGGCTCTCAATCTTGTGATGATATTTAGATATGATAATTTAACGGTATTTTTTATTAATGTAAAGTAGGTTAAAGATGCTGATGAAGAATTAAATAAGCAGGATTAAATCATAAATTATTAATAACTTGACCCTGCTTATAATATTGGATGATATAACGATTAATTCAATATAATTTAGCCGTTCAATACGGGTGTATAAAGTCGATCAGTATTGGGTATATGCACGTCTAGCCAATCTTTAATAAAAGTAGTCGACTCAGTAGTAATTTCTTGTTCACCGGCTAAAAATTTATTTTTGAGTGAGCCACAATCTGCTAGTAACTTATCGTGTTGTGCTTTGTGTTCGTCAAATCCGGAATAATTTTTTTCTTTCATTTGACGTTCTTCTTCATCGAAATGTTCTACGACATAGTTTAATAAATTATCCAGGTTAGTAGTCACTGCATTTTTATCGCCACCAGGGATTACATCATGTAAAATATTTAGCAAATCAAAAAGTTTTTTATGCTGTTCATCTGCGAATGATACATCAGTTCCATGTTGTTCTTTCGTCCATGTTATTAAAGGCATTATTAAGTCTCCTAAGTTATTTAAAGAGAGAAGATAATAGTGGAACAGATATTCTCGTTACTTGATTTCGATCAATAATGTTTTAAAAAAAATAACTTTTATTTCGTTAAGCAATAATTAATATTCAAGAAATTTTTTAACAGCTACTTTATTTCAGTCTTTAATTTATTTATAGAATACAATAACTTATGATAGTTATTATTGTTATTAGCTAAATGAACTATTACATTTAAAAATAGTCGAATAAATTTATGTTATGAAAAATCTGTAGGTAGCAAGTGACATTTTACAAAAGTCGATATTATTTTATTGCATTACTTTTTCTGGTTTTTATTGCATTTTGGGAATCGTATTTTTCAAAGCTATTTGATGGCGTAACGAGCTATATACATTTTCACGCGATCACTATGCTACTCTGGGTTTTTATGCTTATTACGCAAGTATTCTTGCTTAAGTATAATAGGCATTCATTACACAAAATTATTGGAAGGTTTTCCTATGGTTTAGTGCCGCTGCTTGTTATATCGCTTATTTTACTGGCGCACAGTCAAATAACAATTTATGACTTCGGAATTACCTACACGCGACTTTACATATTATTCTTACAGCTTTCATTACTGGCTATTTTTATAATTGCTTATAGTTTGGCGATATTCTTTCGTAAGTCGCCAGTAAAACATGCGCGTTATATGATTAGTACATCATTAACACTTATTGACCCTGCTGTAGCACGATTACCGCTCGATATACCCCCACTTCCTTTTAGCTATCAGGTAGTAACATTTTCACTTATTGATTTAATTTTAATTGTATTAATCGTGCTGGAGCGTAACCAGACAAAGGGACGGGAAGTGTTTCCGATCATGTTGGGAATATTTCTTATTTTTCAAATACTAAACCTGGTATGGACTGATAGTACTACCTGGGATAGTTTTGCACTGTGGTTTGCAAATTTACCATTAACCTGAAATTTTGTATTTTAAAGCTGTTTTTGAGTATAATTAAGTTTTTAATTCAGGTAAATAACAGTGATTAATTATAGATATAAGATTTTACTAACAATTACAACTATTGCATTTTTTTATACTAATATGGGTAATGTATTTGCAGGTGATTTATCAAAAACCAGTTCTCGGGATAAGCGGTGGGAAGTATCGTTATTAACGAAATACATTGATTCCACTAAAATTGATTTTAACGGTGGTGCTCAGGCGAGTTTAAATAAGGAATGGGGTTGGGGATTTGGTTTTGCTTATAATTATTCTAAAAAATGGAATTTTGGGTTTGATATCAGTGGAACCAATGTAGGATATTCTGGTACACGAGTTGAAGACAACGGTGATAAATCACAAGTCTCTGGCCGGTTAAGTACCAGTAGTTCAAACTTTAGTGCGATTTATAATTTTACAAATAAACGTTTTACACCCTTTGTTGGTGCTTCTTTAGGCTGGATTTTTATTGACACCAATATTGCAGATGGCCCTCCTGGAAGTGTTTGTTGGTATGACCCGTGGTGGGGCTATATTTGTAGTGGTTACCAACCCACTAAAACAACTACTGAATTCAGCTATGGTCTCAATATGGGCTTACGATTAGAAGTTAATAGAGATATGTTTTTACGTGGTAGTGTTGGCAGAACCTGGGCTGATTTATCGAATACCAGCAATTCGCTAGAATTAGATAATTTTCGATTTGATATTGGCATTATGTTTTAACTAATTACTGAACTCCAACAGGAGTTCAGTAATCATTATTAATTTAAAATTTCCTGACGATATTAGTGTCTACGATTTGCACGCATAATTTTGATGCATTTTGCAATATATCGTGCAGCAGCCGTATTACATGGGTTTGATGAAAAACTGTTTTTAGATAAAATATCGTCAGACGCGGTATCGATAGTAATTGTTTTTACAGTGTTTATAGCAACAACTTCATTGTCAACATTTTCGTCTATCATAACAGCGTCGATATTTTCATAATTTATATTGTCATCGTTTATAACTACCGGATCAATTTCTTCACTCATAGTATCATTATCATCAATATCAATTATTTCCAGGTCTTCATATATTATATGTTCATCATTGTATTGATTATTAACAGATGTTTTAATAATAGTCGGTTCTTTTTCGATAATTCTTTCTTTAACGATTTTTACAGGAGTAATTATCTTTGGTGATGTTTTGGGTTTTATATAAGTCTGGTTATATTTTTCTAATTTAACCAGTTTTATTTCAGCCGCTGAATCATCTCCTTCACTAATTTCTTTTTCTTCAACATCGGGCACATTATCGGCAGTATCCAGAATATCACCATTTATATGGTTAATGGCTTTTTTAAAGAAAGCCTGGGATTTTGCTAAATCTTTTTTGACGAAGTGTCCTTTTTCATACATTTCTCCAAGTGTTATTAAAAATGAAATGTTTCCTTTTTTAACAATATCGTTGTACGAATCAGAATAACTTACTTCCTGATCATCTGTATTTTCTGCAGACATGAAGTACATAGCATTGAGTGTTAGCATAGTTGTGAATAAAACCATAAACAGTGGTACTAGTATTTTTTTAAAAATAAATTTTGTATAAGACATTTTTATCTCGCTTTTATAGTTAGAATAATATATCCAGTGACATTGTATAAACAATTGGTTCTTCATTTAAGGCTATTTCCTGATCGAATAACCCAAACTGGCCAATATCACCATCATTTTTTTCAGGAGTAATTTTTGCAGCCTGAAATTTTATATCCATCCGTGAATTTAAATTGTATCGAATTCCTAAAGTAGTTGATTCTTGTAATAAATTATATTCATTTTTGTTTTTACCTTTATCCATTTTCGCAAATGTTATATAAGGTAAAAAATCTGATATTTTATATCCTAGCGTTAAATAGCCAGAATTTTGATCCGGAAATAGAAACTGAACATTATCTTCGGATTCTCGAGTAATGTATTCTGAGTATAAAAGAAAGTTTTTCCAGTCAATAATTAATCCAACACTATTAAATCGCATCTTGGAATTTTCAATATTAAACTCAGTAGTATTAAATTTCGATTGATAGTGGCCGATTCGAAATGTAACTGAATCTGAGGATAGACTCGTTTCAAAACCAACTAAGTCATGTAAATTATAATTAATTTTATCACCTGTCGTATAATTAGCTGTATTGACAGTTGGATCATGAATAAAAGAAGCCGATAAATTTTGGTGGTGTTTTCCCGTACCTACATAGGCATCAAATAGAAATGTGCCACCAAATAAATCAGTATCATAGATATATTCCATCCCGTCAGCTGATTTTGCCATCCTGACGTCATACACTTCGGGTGGCGGTGATACCCACGGATAAGCGTGACCTATGTCAATGTAATTTGATACCATGAAGAAAGGGACTTTTAAGCGACCAAACCGAAAGCTGGTATCTTGCGTTGCGGAGTAGGTGATATAAAACCAGTCAGTATGCGCAATATATTCATCAGCACCCTCCATTAACAGAGTTAAGGAGAAATCAACATTTTTATACATTTCAGCATTAAACTGTAATCCAGCGAGACTTCTATTCGTAAAATCTAGATGGTTAGTGGCCAGTAAGTCGTTGTATCCTGCTTTTTTTTCATCAGTGTAACCGGCCAAAACTGTGGCGTATCCGGTTACATCTATTTCGGTTGCATTTACTGTTGTAATGAATAACAGAAAAATTAACCACACCAAATATTTTGTGTTAGCTATCCAAAACAATAGTAATCTCCTTTTTTATTTTGTTATTACTGTTCGATATTTATTTTTGAGATATTTAAATTTTGTAAATTAAATTTTTTAACTTAGTATCGTGATCAGTTTTAGTGCTCCTGTATAAAAGACAATGCAAAGTGTGGCACAATATTATTACGCTATTATTAAGGAATACTAATATAATGCACTTAATGTAAAGAGCTGCTTTTGTAAGTAGGTTAAGTTAAAAAAATTATTAATAATTTCTTAAGAAAAAAATTATTTTAAGGAAACCTTAAGAATTTAACGGAACTATTTAAATTTAAAATAGCCGTTAGTGTGATTTAGAATGAGATTAATCAGATTTAACTTGTTTACTGTTGAGGGGTGATTTTTTTGTTTTAATTAAGGGGAGTTCTAAAGTATTCCACCGTCGTAAACCGGCATCGTCAAGGCGCATGTTGTGATGTCCACCGATATAAAAAATAACATAATTAAATGCTGCGCCAGTGCCTCCGAGGCAGGTTAACAGCAGCATTTGTTTTGAGTCGATTTTATTGTGTTTGAATATTGGGGCTAAATCCGGTGTTTTAACATATAAGCGCTTGTCACTGTCTTTATTAATATAATCACTCCATGGTTGGCTGATACTGCCAGGTATGCGTCCGTATTTTGGATTTGCACTAAATTTATCTGTGCCATTGAAATGTGTTTTTGGCCGTCCATCAACTAAAATGAAATGCTTTCGGATGGTATTTAATTCCTGAGTTGAAATTTCTAGCGCGGGTAGTGGGTGGGCAGTAAATTGTCCTTCAGTAATTTCAGGGATGTCGTCAGCAACTTGGCCATTGTTTTTTAGCCAACCACTCCAACCTTGATCCAGCATACCAACATTGGTATGCCCCATGAGGTGAAACAACCATAATAGGTAATAGGCTCCCAGAATTTCGTTAATTTCTGTACCTTTATAATAAATAACGACAGCACTGCTATTATTGATTCCAAGTTCACGTATAAGTTGTTGTAATCGTTTAGCCGAAAGGTGAATTAGTGATCCATCTGTATCTTCATAGCGCCAATTACTTTTATTTGTAAAAACACTTCCGGGTATGTGACCATTAAACTCATAATCAGTCAGATCGGACATCTCAACTATGACCAGATCCTTCTGGTTAATATTAGTTTTCAACCAATTAACGCTTACATTAGTAGGAACCGAAATTGAATAAGCTGTATTACTAAATGTAATAATGCTGCTGAATATAATTGATAATACTATTTTTTTGAAATTATCCATCTGGTCGATAGTCCTGATTATAGAGATGGAAGTGTATTATAGAAAAGCTGGAAATTGAACTAAATTATCGAGATTCGCATGAGTAGCGAATCCCGACAATTTAAAGTATTACAATTTATAGTAATTAACTGCTTTTTAGCCGCCAAATTGTTTTCGAATATACTTAAGTATGTCCTTAATATTTTTCTCTGATAAATTGGGGTTACCACCTTTAGGCGGCATCGCCATTGCTGAACCTGATGATTGAAAACCATTGGTAATATGCTCTATCAAAACCTTATCTGATTTTGCTAAACGACCTGATTTATTAGTAAAGTTGGGTACACCGGGTAATGGACCGGTCCCATCGGCACCATGGCATGCAATACAGGTTTGCTCATAAACTTCCTTACCGGATAATTTACTGGTTTTATTACTAGAATCAGTCGTAGTGTGCAGTATGATAGGTGTATTTGATTCTTGTAAAAATGTAAGCACATCACGAGTTTCCTGGCCGGTTAAACCTGCACGTACCCGCATATGGAATACAGTAGTAATCCATTGCACATCAGTCAATTCATTTGCAGAACGAATATTATGGCATCGACCACAATTTTCAGCCCAGGTTATTGACCCTTGTTGAAAATTACCTTTCGCAGGATAATCTGCAGCAAAAGCATTTTGTGTTAGTAATGTTGTAAACAAAATGAGTGTTAGTTTGCTTACATTAATTTTAAGATTAGGTAATGTTAGTATTTTCATGTTTATTTCTCCTAAAATCCGTAAGCTAATTGAACAAGAATACGATCGTGATCAACATCAGAATTCGTAACACCATCATTGACACCATCATTAAATTCATAAGCAATTTTGCCAATAACGCTACTGTTAAATAAATAATTTAACCCTATCGCTATTTGAGTTTGATCTTTACTATCTTCAATTGAGTCGTAATTTGTATACCGCAATACGGGTTCAAATTTACTCGGGAAGAATTGATATGAGGCTTGTACATACCAGGTGCTCCATTCCCCTCCTAATGATGCAGACACACCTGTGTCAGCCTTTCCAACCTCGGTATTGACGAATTCACCACGTAGCGAAAAGCTGTTTAAATGCCAGGCAAAATCAAAACCCACTACATAATAATCGCGAGCTTCTTCATTCCCCAACGGGCCTCCGCCTGTACCTTCTATCGCTGTAACCGTTGCCTTACCGGTTGCACCTGATACACCGATTTCAAGTCCCGCGGTTGGAATTATTCCAAATCGTCCACCGTATACTTTTTTATTATCAGCATCAACATTTGTTGCTTCGCCTCGGACACCATCTAATTCATATTCGCTACCATTCAATGCAGTAGTGAGCTCGGGGCCATTACTAATATAGAAAGAATAATTGGAGCGAACACCTCCAATGGGGTAACCACCGCGTACTTGCATACCAATATCCGATACCGGAGCCGCACCATCATGGCCAAATCCAGGGGGGGCAGAGGGTAATTTGTTTATCCAGGAAGGGTGAATATTTTGACGGAATTGACCAACTGGGCTTAAAAATTTACCACCCAGGAAGGTAACGTAATCATTTAGGAACATATCAATAGTAAGATATTCGAGTACCGTTTTAGTATCACCATTAGGTTCGATTTCAATTGATAATTCAGATTCGAGCATTACAAAATCACGATATTGATAGTGAAAAATTGGTGCTAATGAACCAACACTAAAATCACCATTGGCACTGTGTTTTCCATCAGTGTAGCCAATGTCGGAATAACCGGCCATGTGAATTAAGGTGCTGGGTTCTTTCCATTCGATGGCTCTTTGTACATCTTCTTTTAATTTTGCCACTTCTGCTTTTAGTATCTTAAGCTCCTCAGTTTCAGCAGCGATTGCATAACCACTACTGAGCGCTAAGCTTGCCAAGCATGATAGTGAGATCAGTTTTTTTTTCATATTGGTAACCTCTATATTATTATTTCTTTAAAAAATTCTTGTAATGAAGCATTTATTGCTACTCTCATACGGTGTCAGCTAAACAGATTTTTATATTGTTATTTAACATATTATTTATATGTCTCTGATTATTTCATTGAACACTAACATTTATTATTGGAAGTTAAAATATATTTTGACATTTAATCTGGCAGGAACTAATTGTGAAATATACTAAATAGACTCTGTCTGCGATACTCTCATTTAATGTTTATAGGGCATTAATAAATTTTATCATTCCCCAGTTTACTTAATAAGTTTAAGGTAGATATTTAAGAATGATGTTGATCTGTATCAAGCAGTCATAAAATTTTATAGTGGATATAAACAAAGTAAAGTAGTGAAGTAATGCACTATATAAATTATTTTACCACCAATAAATACAGTCTATTGATGAGGTGTGGGAATAGAATCTTGTGATATCACAATTTTATTTTGTGAGGTGTCGGCTAATTTTTTCTGATTATCTTGATGCGATATAGCAGATTTATATCCCTCTGTGACAGATAGGCAGGCTTCGTATCGTGCTTCCGGGTAAAAGACAGCACCTGGTAAAAGATAATCTGATTGACTTGGAAATTTGATATACTGATTCACGATTCGAACTGCTGTTTTATCTGAGCCATAGAGAACACATATTCGACCACAATTACCTTTGTAATTAGAACATGTTTTTTTAATACTTTTTAAACAGGTTCGTGTTCGCTTTGGTATTTTTTTTGTAACCATAAGACGTCCAAAATTCACCTTGCATTTATAGACAATCTCTTTAACAAATGTTTCATCGCACGATATTTTTGTCCCAACTTTTTCATCGTAACATAATTGATGAGACAGACATTCGCTGTTAAAAATTTGTTTGGATTTTTTATTGACAAAAGCAATTTCTGAATCTTTTGTATTAATATAACATTGAGTCTTATACTGAGAACAACGGGAATATTCATTATCGATTTTATGATTGCATGTCGCCAGCACACTACTATCGAATGCTAATGAGAATAAAATAACTAGAGTAATTTTTTTGAAATTCCATGTTGTGTTATTTTTACTATCCATTTTTTTGTTTCTCTCCCTGTCACACTATAAAGTTATTTATCATCTCAACTTCAGTATCAAAGTTAGATGAATGTAAAATATTCGGGGGATGAAAGTACTGCATTATAAGGTAATATGAGTTTATTGACAGATATTTTTTTAATTTAGATGCACTCTAAAAATAGAATCAATAAATAAATTTATCAGACATACTTTGCAGTGAAATAATTATAGCTGGACTTTTTTGATGATAATATGAAATAGTACCATTTGTGAATAATTACACGAGCAAGTTAAGAATGAATTTAAGTTGTTATCGATATCATTATTGATATCGATATAATCCAAATGATTTTAATTAATCGGTTTATTAGTTTTAGCTAAATATTACTTATTATACTCATGAATATGCATGAACTCTTCTACTGGTAATATAGCGATTACACCATCTGTTTTTAGTCCATGATGAACCGAGCCTGCAATAGCATCAGCAATTGATTTTGCTTTTTCAGCTTCTGTAAAAATTTCGATTCTACTGCAATCGTTCATATTATCTTCTGCATAATAATTTCGATATTCGCCATAACCGTGCGCTTTAGAAACTGTAATGCCTGAGATGCCTATAGCAGCTAACGCTTCTTCTGCATCACGTAGTGATGAATCGGGTATAATGGCTGTTACTTTTCGATATTTCATGATGTCACCTCATTAAAATTATTATTACCTGTTCACTATTTTTGTGCTCAGATTTATCGTGATTACTTTAAAAACGAATAATGATATTAAACCACCTATCTTATTTTCTCCTTAAGTCACTAAAAATAGGACTGAGACTGGTTATGTTTTTTTCATAAGTTCTGTACCTATTTTAATTATAGTATCGCTAATATAGTGATGTGGTGGAATTACAAGATTGGTTGGGGCGGGTACATTTTTGAAAACCCGGCCAGCAAAATCAAATCGGGAACCATGACAGGGACAAAAATAACCTCCTGGCCAGAATTCACCTAAATCGGGCGGTGCGATTTCTGGCCTGAATGTAGGAACACAGCCCAGATGAGTACAAATACCAATAACAACCAGATATTCAGACTTTCGTGCCCGGAATTCATTTCGTGCATAATCCGGTTGTTGTGATATTACTTCGGATTCGGGATCGCGTAAGCGTGTTATTAATGATTGTTGTTTTAGTCGATCCAAAATATCTTTACTGCGACGTAATATCCACACAGGTTGACCACGCCATTCAACAGTAATTTGGCTGTCGTAAGCCAATCGACTGATATCAACTATAACCGGGGAACCTTGCGATCGGGCACGGGCACTCGGTAACATGGAACTCACAAAAGGTACTAAAACAAACGAGCCTCCAATTGCACCGATAACCGTGGTGCTATTAATCAGAAAACGTCTGCGATTCTTGTTAATTGGTGGTGATTGCTGTGACATAAATTTCCCCTAAGTTAAGTCCATAATTCCAATATGAAATGACGCATGATTGCACTTAATAAATCACTTCGGGTAATGATTCCTTCCAGTTTTCCTTTTACTACGATTGGCATGGCACCTACTCGTTGTTCTACTAATAACCGAGCTATGTAACGGACATCTGTATCAATACTGGCTGTTAGAACTTCAGTGGTCATTAATTTGTTTACGTGATCATCTACTTTTACGACTTGTTTCTGTTGTTTAAAATTTTTAGTAACACCGGCCAAATGGTGTAAAACATCCCGATCAGAAACAATCCCTTGTACTATATTGCTGTCGGTTATAACGGGTATATGACGCAATTGGTGTTTCTGAAAAAGTGATAAAGCATTATCAATAGTATCATTAGACTTTAAAGTAATTACAGGTGATGTCATTACCTGATTTGCTAATAAAACTGGAGTACCTTGCTGCAAATTATCGATAGCATGATACGATTGCATTGCAATACCGGAATGTCTGCTTTGCTGACGTTCTTCATGCTCTTCAACAGGATGATCTAATCTAACCTCTGATGTTTTTTTGACATTAGCCTGCTTAAAAAGTTGCATTAATGGCATTACTTCGTGGCTGT
>JBGMRJ010000021.1:8016-9923 GCA_048061315.1 Gammaproteobacteria bacterium | reverse complement strand
TTTTTGACATTAGCCTGCTTAAAAAGTTGCATTAATGGCATTACTTCGTGGCTGTCTAAACTCTGTACATAAAATGTCATTGTTGATACTCTATTTTCGTAAACACTTGCTATTAAATATAAGGCACGAAAACGAAAATAACCAGATTAAGTGCCCAAATAAATTGCCCAAATCTACTGCCGGTATCAGATTTAGTTAACGACAGCCATCTGGTGCGCTTCACCTGCAGTTAGTTTTATGGTGTTAGTAATCGTAAGCTTTTTTTGATCAACAACCCATATTATTGGTTTTTTGCGACTTGAAACGTAAATTTTACCGGTACCGCGAATTGTATTTAAGTGGTAAGGCGCAGGAGATAACGCAAGCTCGCGCTTGTTACCGGTTTGAATATCCAGGGCAACTAGCTTATTATCTTTTTTTGAACTGATAAATAAAGTCTTACCATCATCACTAATATCCATGCCATGAACAGCTTTACCAATTTTATAGGTTTTATCTACCTTACCGGTTTTTACCGAGACAGCAGAAATTTTTCCTGCTCGTGGATTTGTCACAAAAATAGTCTTTTCATCGGCTGAAAATGCAAGGTGCTCAGGAGCCGGGCCTGAATTCAATTTTCGTGTCACTGTCCAGTTACTTAAATCGATTTCACTTATTGAGTTATTACCCGTGTTACTCACAAAAGCGCGCTTACCATCTTTTGTAATTATCGTATAGTTAGGGACAGCGCCTGTTTTTATGATTTTAATAACTTTATTGTCTTCAAGATCAACGACACTGACTGATCCCTTCAAGCCATGAGTCGAAATGATATAGCGCCCATCGGGTGTTATGGCCTGATGGTGTGTCCATCCGGCTACAGGTATGGTCGACATTACATGACCATGTTCAGGATGAATCAAGAATAATTTACTATTGGTAGTATTGGCATCCTGTCCTTTTTTTAATGGGGTTTCATTTAGACTACCGGCAATGACATATTCTCCATCAGGCGTAGCCACCAGACCATGAGGATTCTCAACTCCGGTATAAGTAGCCGTAATTTTGTCAGTAGCTGCATCGACTTTTATCACCGTGTTAGCTGTACCAAGTGGAATATAAACGATAGGTTCGGCGTAACTTAAACTACTCAATAAGCTGATTGACGAAATAACGAGCACGCTTGCTTTAATTCGATTCATAATTGTTACTCCTAAAGTGATTACACATAAACTACTACACCTACAATACTGTAGGGTCATGTTCTATAATCTAGACACACATTATTGGTTTTAGTTGAAATAAAAGTAGTATCTCTTGATTTAAGTCAATTTTGAGATACTTAATTATTATCCTGATAGTTCTTCAGAATAAGTAGTAATTAAATTGAACTAATTACAGCCGTTAAACTCCTACTGACAATTGCATATTACAATATAGATCATGAAATCATTTTTTGACAAAATCAATATACTCATTTTAGTTATGGGATTAGTTTTATCACCACTTCAAATGAGTTTTGCATCGACAATGAAGTGCTCTGATGCATCCACTATGCAACAACATCAAAATCAGCTTGAACATACATCCCTGCTTAACAAAACAGGTCAAAATTGTTGTTCTCAAAATCAATGCGCATCGGCTCATTGTCCAGCTACTTCTGTAGCATTATCGGAAAATACTATTGGCACTAATTCTAATAGCGCCGGCAATAAGACGGGTGTTTTTGATAAAGCATTTATCAACTATTTTAATACTTCTATTTATCGTCCTCCCATTTTTTAATTCTTTGTTAATAATTTTATTACCACTTTATGTTATAAAGTGATTATGATTACTCAAATAAATTAATCACCGTGTGTGTTTGAATACGCTATGGTGATTACAGAAAGGAATTTAAAATGAACAAGATTATATTACCGGGTATT
>JBGMRJ010000021.1:3391-7916 GCA_048061315.1 Gammaproteobacteria bacterium | reverse complement strand
CTATGGTGATTACAGAAAGGAATTTAAAATGAACAAGATTATATTACCGGGTATTGAACCGATATCCCATTCACGTCGACGATTTGTGCAGGGTATTGCTGCTAGTGGCGCATTGATGGGGCTTGGTTTAGGTTTTAATGCTCAAGCAACAGAATCGATGAAAAAAGTGTTTAGTACTACCAATAGCTTATCAGGGTCACGTTTTGATTTAAGTTATTCACCCACGAAAGTTAATTTTACCGGTAGCGAACGATATGCTACAGCAATAAACGGCTCAGTACCGGCTCCAATCCTACGCTGGAAAGAAGGGGATAGGGTATCACTTAAGGTCACCAATAATTTAGCAGAAGATACTTCAATTCACTGGCATGGCATTATTTTACCGAGTGGACAAGATGGTGTGCCAAATATTAGTGATGGTTTTAGTGGTATCAAACCGGGTGAAACGTTTGAGTATCGGTTTCCGGTCATTCAAAATGGCACTTACTGGTATCACAGCCATTCCGGTTTTCAGGAACAAACAGGAGCTTATGGTGCAATCGTAATTGATCCAATTAAGCCACCACCCTATAAGTATGATCGGGAACATGTCGTAATGATATCCGACTGGAGCGATGAAGACCCAAATGATATTTATTACAAATTAAAAAAACTCAGTCACTATTACAATTTTCGTGAACGTACCATAAGTGAAGCGATGAGTGAAATCAATGACGATGGTTGGGATAAATTCTGGCAAAAACGTGGTATGTGGAATCAGATGCGTATGTCGGATCGTGATATTTCTGATGTAACCGGTTATACCTATACCTTTTTAACGAATGGTCATACCCCGGCAAATACCTGGACTGGACAATTCAAAAAAGGTGAAAAAGTATTGTTGCGCATTATCAATTCAGCTGCAATGACATTTTTTGATGTGCGCATCCCCGGGTTGAAGATGACTGTGGTTGCAGCCGATGGTCAATATATTCAACCGGTTTCGGTTGATGAAATTCGAATTGGTGTTGCAGAAACGTATGATGTCATCGTAGAACCCAGTGATGATCGCGCTTATAACATTTATTCACAAGCAATAGATCGTAGTGGTTTTGCTCTGGGTATTTTAACGCCTGATCCTTCTTTAAATACTGAACTACCTAAAATGGATGCGGCACCATTATTAACCCACAATGATATGGGTATGGACATGAGTTCAATGGCAGGGATGGATAATGCTTCAATGGGGCATGATATGGCTAATATGGATGGCATGGATCATTCTAAAATGTCAGGTATGAGTGGGATGGATCACTCCACTATGTCAAAACCAAAAATCGGATCAGGCATAGCCGGTTATGGCAGTAAACAAAAAGTGGTTCACGGTGAATCTGAATTTGGGCCACAAGTCGATATGCACGCTAGTGGCGCGAAATATCGACTTGATGATCCCGGTGTTGGTTTAAGAGATAATGGTCGTAAAGTTTTAACCTATGCCGATTTACGAAATCTTTATAAAACACCAGACAAACGTGAACCCGGTCGAGAAATTGATCTGCATCTGACCGGCAATATGAGTCGTTATATGTGGTCAATGAATGGCATTAAGTTTGCTGATGCAGAACCCTTAAAATTAAAATACGGTGAACGGGTTCGTATTAACTTAATCAACGATACTATGATGTATCATCCCATTCATCTTCACGGTATGTGGAGTGATTTAGAAACAGGTGATGCCGATTACATTCCGCGTAAGCATACCGCGATAGTCCCACCTGGTGCGAAAATTAGTTATCTGGTGACAGCTGACGCAGTAGGGGGGTGGGCATACCATTGCCATCTGTTATATCACATGCTAGGCATGTTTCGAAAAGTTGAAGTGAGTTAGGGGGAGACTAAAATGAAAAAATTATTTTTAATCGCCTTAACTGGCTATCTCGTAAGTGGTTCAGCCTATGCTGGTGGTATGCAGGACGACCCTGTTATTACCAAATTTATGGTTGATCAATTAGAAACGCGACAAACTGATGGTGATGATCCATTTGTGTTGGAAGGGCAAGCCTGGATTGGAAAAGATCTCAATAAATTCTGGCTAAAGATTGATGCTGAACGCGTGAAAAGTGACACTGAAGAACTGGAAGTGCAAGCACTTTATAGTCGCGCCATTGCACCCTTTTGGGATTTTCAGGTTGGCTTACGAACCGATATAAATCCAAAACCAACACGTGACTGGTTTGTTTTGGGTTTCCAGGGACTAGCGCCTTATTTCTATGAAATTGACAGTGCTTTTTTCATTAATGACAGTGGACAAGTCGGATTACGTTTACAAGCGGAATATGAAATTTTGTTTACCCAAAAATTAATTTTGACACCGGAGATTGAAGTCAACTTACATACTAAGGATGATGTGGAAGTTGGAACCGGTTCAGGGTTATCCGATTCACAAATAGGTATTAGACTGCGCTATGAATTTAAACGCGAGTTTGCGCCTTACATTGGTGTTAACTGGAATAATAAATTTGGTAATACGGCAACGTTTGCAAAACAAAGTGGTGCTAAATCAAATGACAGCCAAATTGTAGTTGGTCTTCGAGCCTGGTTCTAGATTCGTTGTTTAAATTACAGGTGGCAATACAATAATATTATTGCCACCTGTTTTTAAAACTAAACTATGTAATCTAGTAGGGTACTTTTAATGACTGGAAAACACTTTAGTATTTCCTTTCTCATCAAACGATACTACATTATAGGCATCTTTTTTATCACCCATTTCCATACCAGGTGAACCCATAGGCATGCCCGGTGCTGCTAAGCCTTTAACAGCTGGTTTTTCTTTTAATAATCTTAGTATGTCTTTTGCGGGAACATGCCCTTCGATAACATAACCACCCACTAGTGCTGTATGACAGGAAGATAATTTTTGTGTCACATTGTTTTTAATTTTATAGGGAACAACATCCTTAACATCAATAGCATTTACTCGAAATCCGTTTTGCTTCAGGTGAGACACCCATTTGCTACAGCAGCCGCAAGTTGGACTTTTATAAACAGTAACTTCCGGTAGTGGTGCCGCAGTCGCGATAGTGGTGATTTGAAGGAGTATAAAGCCTAAAAAAAACAGTATTCGATTAATCATAGTGAGCCTCGGTTAAATTAATTAAAAAAAATTTATTTTTATCGATATAGTATGGATTTTACATAAACTAAATATATCAGTAATAACCCTTATATACATACCAACAATTACTATGTTTGTCATGATAAACTTCGCAATTGTTAATAACAAAAATTCTGCTTGGTTTACTCTAAAGTCTTTGATTTTAAATGAAGTATATTTAAATCACCATAAATAGAAACTGATAATAGGAGTATTAATAATACTGTTATTCTATTTAGCCGTACAAATCAAGGGTAAATTCAACTTTTTTATTTTTTAAACAATAATAATAATCTTAAGAAAACGATAAGGAAAATAACTTAACATCATTTTTCAGAGTCATGAATGTCATCATTTTAGAATATTCAAATTAATGGACTATTAATACAAGTAAAATAAAAAGGAATTTTTATGATTAAATCAATAACGCATTTCGCCTTACCATTCATATTTATGTCGCCATTTCATTTTGTAGAAGCTGCTGAGGATGAGCAAGCAGCATCGTATGGCGATAATTTTTTATTAGGTGGATGGGGTGGCTCTCGCGCTAAAATGGCTGATAAAGGTGTTGAGTTTGAATTTATATTAACCGCTGATTTTTATAATATGGATTATTATGAAGATAAAATAGCACAACAAGCAACAAAAAACGTATCGCTCTATAATGCTGATCTCACCATGACAATCGATGCTGAAAAAGCATGGGATATGAAAGGCGCAACTTTTTTCGTTTATATACTCGGTAATTGGGGTGATAAACCTTCAGAGGATTATGTAGGTGATGAACAAGTCTTTTCTAATATTCAAACGGTTGATGCCTGGAAATTATATGAAGCGTGGTATCAACAAAGTTTTGCAAGTGAAAAGCTATCATTGTTATTTGGTTTGTTTGATTTAAACTCCGAGTTTGATGTGATAGAAACCGGAGGTTTATTTAGTAGTTCATCTCACGGTATTGGTCCGGATTTCTCACAATCGGGTGCAAATGGTCCATCAATTTTTGCAACAACATCATTATCACTTCGTTTGGCTTATAACATAACCGATCAAACTTATTTGCAAGGTGTGGTAATGGATGGTGTTCCGGGTGACCCTGTTAATAATCCTAAAGGCACTGGTATCGTGATTAAACTTGATTCAAACGATGGGTTGTTAACAGTCGCTGAAATGGGTCATGTGTCGTCTGATGATGCTCCGTATCACAAATTTTCGTTAGGTTATTGGGGTTATAGTAAAGCGACACCTGATGATATTGCTGGCGGTAATGATATTAAAAACTCGGGTTTTTACGCAGCAGCCGATGGCACTGTTTTTCAGGAATCAGGTGATCCGGCTCAGGGATTGAATATGTTTGTTCGTTACGGCTTTGTTAATGAAGATAAAATTAAT
>JBGMRJ010000021.1:1895-3291 GCA_048061315.1 Gammaproteobacteria bacterium | reverse complement strand
GTTAGTTTAAAAAAGCCACATTACGCATATGTGGCTTTTTTGGTTTCTATTGAAGATGTTTAATACGAATGGTACTTCCTGAAGCCGGAATTTCTTTAAACACAGTTTGAAAAGAAGCATAACGGGAATTTACATTTCGGCGGTGAACCGCTGGAGTATTTATTTTACGTATCAAAGTTTTTTTAGTGGTTACTACACTGCCATCGGCTGCAATAATACTAATTTCAACACGACCGGGAATTGTGACATTTCGACCAATTCGTTTATTTCTGAGTTTACCTTTAATTTTAAATGTGGAATCCTTTTTCGAGATAGTAACGTTAACCACTTTTGCACGTTCTGATTCGATTAGATCAAATTTTAAGTTATTGTCAGCCTTACTATAGGCAGGTGCAGTTATTAATAGTAACGTTGCAAGGGTACCAAGCGTTGTTAGTAATTGAATTTTAGTTTTCATTTTAAACTCCTTATCATTAAAGTAATGTTTAATAGAGTTGAACATTAATTATTCTTGTCCACTTATTTGTCGACATTTCTGTAGTGAACTTTAGCGTTGTTTAACATTTTACTAAGCTAATTTTAAGAATCGTAATTACACTAAAAAGAAAATGGAAAAAAATAATACAATAGGTAAAAACGTCAAGGTTCTTACTTTAATATTTGTACAAAATAATGATAATTCAATTTAACTTAACAAGTTAATTACAAAAAATTGATATAGATCAGTTTATTTTATTTATTTTAAAAATGTGTGTTGTATCACTTCATGTGGGAATAAGTTTCACGTATAATACAAGCTCAACTTATCTGTAGGATTATTAACTTAAAAGGAAATTTTACTATGAAAAAATCTATAAAATCATTTTTAGCAACATCAGTAATTTCAATTGCATTAAGTGCTACTCCAATGATTGCATCTGCCATGGGTGGCGGAAACAATAATGGTGGAAACAATAATGGCGGCCAAAATATGAATCAAGGTCAAGGTCAAAATAATAATGGCAATCGCAATAATGGCAATGGCAATAATGGCGGTCAAAATATGAATCAAGGTCAAGGCCAAAATAATAATGGTAATCGTGGAAATGGAAATGGTAACGGTAATGGTAATCGTGGAAATGGTAACGGTAACGGCACTGGTATGAATAATAACTAATTTCTAGTTTATTAAAATCACGTTCCGGGTGTCAATTATGACACCCGGTTTGGTTTGTGATAACTGATTCTTATTTATGTATAATTTATTTTATGCATCATCTTCAACATAATCATCTGGTAATTCATGAGCAATCCCTTTGTGACAATCAATGCAGGTTTTATTCTGTAGCGACATATTTTTATGTTTACGGGCTGCACGACCTTGTTGCTCCTCAAATGCCATGTCGTTAACGGTATG
>JBGMRJ010000021.1:0-1795 GCA_048061315.1 Gammaproteobacteria bacterium | reverse complement strand
GTGTCGGTATACTCGGTTAGATTAACCTGCATTTCATGACAGGATACGCAAAATTCTTCCGTATTTGTCCAATCCATAACGTTTGTGAAACCTGAAGAGGCTAAAACACCAACAAAAATAAATGTCATTGCAATGGTTGAAAGACCACCAAAAACGTATTTTTGTGATTTGTGTTCACTGATGTTTTTTTGCTCAGGATCAGTTGATTTTTCTAATTCCTTTTTTGAACTCATGGCGTCGTACCTATAAATTAAGAAAACGTGTTAGATTTTCTGGGTTCTCAGATATTAAATTTAATTAATCAAACTGCATAAATAACGTACACTAGTCGGCATTTTGTAAAGTTGAAAAGTGCACTCTGTTGTTGTAGCTAGTGTAGACAGCAAAGATTAATTTTTGCTTAACAACTAGTGTTCATGAACCTAACATATCCCGATTAATTCCTTTATACCAGCCGTATGCATATTTAGATTCTTTCAAACGATGCTTTTTAGATGCATTTTTGTCACTAATACCACCCGAGACGCGTTTAATCGTTGCATTTTTAACCCGGTAAACGCCGACTTCAGAAATAGCAGACCGTGATGATACAAAACTATATATGCTGGTATTGAGAACGGGATCACTAATTGAATTACCATTTATGCGTGAGACAATAGCGACTGCGCACACTTTTGCCTGACTATTGGCAGCATGTGCCAGTTTAGGCATATCACCTGCGTTACTGGAGTCGCCAATGACGTAGATATTTTTTGCCCTTGTTGATTTAAAGGTCTTTGGATCAATATCACACCAGCCTGATTTATTCGACAAGCCGGAGCTACGAGCAATGCTCGCTGCATATTGTGGCGGGATAAGGTTGATGACATCGCCGTTATGTTTAGCACCCGATTGATTAATAAGTGTTTTAGTTTTAACGTCAACTTTTGTTATTAGTGCATCTTTGCCATCGACTATATCAATCATTCCAGAATAATATTTATTCCATGCGTGTTTGAATAATGCCAGATTCTCTGACTGGCCATTTGGATCGAGTATAATAATTTTTGATTTTGGCTTGTGCTTAGACAGATAATTTGCAATTAAGCTGGCACGTTCGTACGGCGCAGGTGGTGCACGATAGGGTTTTTGAGGAATTGATATCAACACTGAGCCACCATCATTCATTGCTTTAATTTGATTGTGTAGTAATAGAGTTTGTTCACCTGCATTCCATGCATGAGGAATAATTTTACTGTTTTCCTCACTATATCCCGATATTTTATCCCATCTGAAATCAACGCCGGGTGAAACGACTAAAAAGTCGTATTTTATCGATTTACCCTTTTTAAGAGAAATTGTATTTTTCGATTTATTTATTTTGGTTACCCAATCATGTATTAGATTGATTGAATATTTATTCGTGAGGTTACTATAATCATGCGTTATAAAATCGATTTTCTTTAATCCTGCTACCACTAAATTACTAAAAGGGCAGCTAATAAATTTAGTATCGGGTTCAATCAAGGTAACGTTTATATTGGGTGCATACATTTTAATATAGCGGGCACAGGTCGCACCACCATAACCACCACCAATGATGACAACATTACCGGAATTTTTGGCGTGAATGCTATCGAGTAAGAGTAACTCTCCAGCACTTATTGCAGCGGCACTGGCTGCAACGCGTTTTAACCAGTCGCGCCGTGAAAAATTTTTCATATCATTCTCCGATATTATAATTTAATTATTTAAGTTTAGAAAAATAGTCAGCAAGTAATTCTATTTCTTCTTTGGTGTAGGCTTTAGCATAGCG
>JBGMRJ010000020.1:5790-32205 GCA_048061315.1 Gammaproteobacteria bacterium | reverse complement strand
AAGGTCCTGAACCAAAAGTTGAAGATCTTAACAAATACGTACTCGATGACAATCCGGATCCACGCTGGATTGGGCCACTAAAATCATAAGGCGGTAACGAAGATGGCAGAACTTGCATATTGGGAAGCGATTCAACGCGCCCACGATGAAGAAATGGCAAATGACAAAATGGTCATTGCAATGGGTGAAGATATTGGTGTTGTTGGTGGTACTTATAAAGCAACAATGGGCTTGTATGAAAAATACGGCGAGAAGCGCGTAATTGATTGCCCAATCTCTGAAAACTCCTACACCGGTATTGGTATTGGTGCTTCGATGGTTGGCATGCGACCTATTATTGAAATCATGTCGATTAACTTTGCGTTATTAGCATTAGATACCCTGATAAATGCAGCAGCAAAAATTCGCTACATGTCGGGTGGCCGGGCAACCTGTCCTATTGTAATGCGTACTCCAGGTGGTACCGCTCATCAATTGGCAGCACAACATTCAGCTCGATTAGCACGTATGTTTATGAGTACCTCCGGTTTACGTGTGGTAACACCACGTGGTCCTCTTGATGCTTATGGCATGTTAAAATCAGCGGTTCGATGTAATGATCCTGTTATTATCATTGAGCACGAACGCATGTATAACATGAAAGAAGACATTCCGGATGAAGAATTCTTCCGGCCGTTAGAAGGTGCAGAAATCGTTAAAGATGGCACGGATATTACTTTAATTGGTTATAACTACAGTGTGCATCTGTGTTTAGAAGCTGCTAAAAAACTCGAAGCCGATGGTATTAATGCCGAGGTTCTGGATTTACGGGCATTAAAACCAATTGATCGTGATACCATTCGCCGCTCGGTTGAAAAAACCCATAGAGTCGTGATTGCAGAAGAAGATGAAGCTGCTGTGGGTGTTGGTTCAGAAATTATGGCGATAATCACTGAAGATTGTTTTTATGCATTAGATTCACAACCCGTGCGAGTTTATGCTGCTGATGTGCCTGTGCCTTATAATCACACACTAGAACAAGCTGCAATTCCTGATGCCGAAGACGTTTATCATGGTGCTTTAAAAGCATTAGGAAAAATTTAAAATAAAAATTACCGGAAATTAGAAACAGATCTTATGTCCAATGCCTATACAATAAAAATGCCGAAATTGTCTGACACCATGGAAGAAGGTGTTGTTGTTAGTTGGGAAAAACAACTGGGTGACAAAGTAGAACGTGGTGATATTGTTGCCACAGTTGAAACAGACAAAGCGATTATGGATGTCGAAGTCTTTAAAGAAGGCTACTTGTCCGGACCACTAGCAGCTGAAGACAGCACTGTTTTAGTTGGCGATGCGATGGCGTTTCTGGTTGCAACGACTGATGAAGTATCAAACGAAGGTGCGGCTGTTTCTGAGCAGGGTTCTGCTGAAGCAACAGTTTCAGATGAACCGGATGACAAAAACTTAGAATCAGATTCTGAATTAAGTGATGAAATACCCAAAGATGCCTACGCAATAAAAATGCCCAAGTTATCCGACACTATGGAAGAAGGTGTTATGGTTAGTTGGGAAAAAAGCCTCGGTGATAAAGTCGAACGTGGTGATGTAGTAGCACAAGTTGAAACTGACAAAGCCATTATGGATGTCGAAGTCTTTAAAGAAGGCTATTTATCCGGACCATTAGCTGATGAAGATAGCACGGTTGCAGTCGGTGATGCGATTGCATTTTTAGTGGCAGAGTCAAGTCAGGTTCTTGATAGCAAAAAAACCGCCAGTAGTAAGTCCAGCAAACAGCAGGCAACAAGTAAAATTAAGTCGGCACCTTCAGGCACACACAAAGCAAAAACAACCATAGCTGCAATGCCATCGGGTGCAACTCCGGCACCACGGCCACGTAATGGTAAAGCAACACCGTATGCGCGTCAGTTAGCCGGTGCGCACGGTATTGATTTAAACAGCATCACCGGCACCGGTATTGATGGCATTATTGTCGCGGCCGATGTTTTAAACAGTGAGGTTCAAAAAACCTCAACTAAACGAATTTATCAAGTACCCGGTGAAGGTCGTCAAATGACTGCCATGGAAAAAGCCGTGGCACATAACATGGAATATTCTTTATCCATGCCATTATTCCGGGTCACAATAAATATTGATCCCGGTGCACTTAAAACTGCATCAAAAGCCAAAGGCGTGTCATTAACCGTTGCAATGGCAAAAGCTGCTGCCATGGCCATTAAAGAATTCCCGATTATTAATGCCGTGTATCAGCATGAAGATCGAATTGTAGAACGGGAAGAAATTGATATTGGTATTGCCGTATCGACCGATGGCATGGGATTGGTCGTTCCGGTATTGCGCGATGTGGCTAACACCGGTGTTGCCGAGCTTGGCACCAGCTGGAAAGATTTAGTTGATCGTGCCCGTATCCGGCGTTTAAAACCGGAAGAGTATTCAAACCCGACATTTACTATTTCAAATATGGGTATGTTAGGCGTATCCCATTTTGATGCTATTCCATCTCCGGGTACCTCGGCTATTTTTGCAATTGCAACAACCGGACCAGAAGGCATGCCAGTAACCATTACGGCAGACCACAGAATTGTAAATGGTGCCGATGCAGCACAGTTCCTAAAAGTATTTAAAAACCATGTTGAAAATCCACAATGGTTGGATTCTGCTGCTAGTAGTAGCAGTACCGCGCCACAGGCACCAGCCAGTTCCGGCTTTGATATCCCCAAAGGCGATTGGGATTATGATGTCGTTGTTATCGGTGGTGGTCCGGGTGGTGAAGATGCCGCACGCGATTTAGTCGAGCACGGTTTTAAAGTAGCCATGGTAAATGATTCTGCCTTTCCCGGTGGTGAATGTTTATGGCGTGGTTGTATTCCATCAAAAGCATGGCGTGCAGCAGCCGATCGTATTCGTGATCGGGCAGATGATATTCATCTTGGAATTGAAGGCACAACCAAAGCAATATTAAATTGGAAAAAACTCGATAAAACCCGCAAGAACGTTTTGGAAACCCGTGGCGGTATGGCACTAAATACCGATAAGGGCGTTAAGATTGATGTGATCCAAGGCTTTGCATCTTTTGAAGATGATCATCGGGTATTCGTTGATACCAGTGGTAATCAAAAAGATCCTCATGTTCGTTCCGTTTCCGGAGCAAAACCCAAAGGTAAATCAATTTCATTTGGTTGTGCCATTGTTGCAACCGGTGCGCCGCCCTTTGTTCCTGCTATACCCGGTGCACACGATGGTTTAGAAACTGGCGGGGTACTAACATCCGATACAGTCTGGGCATTAAAAGATACTCCGGCTCGAATTGGCGTTATTGGCGGTGGTGCAATCGGTGTGGAGATGGCACAAATCTTCCAGGACTTTGGTGCAAAAGTATTATTGTTAGAAGGCATGGATAGAATTCTGGCCGAAGTTGAAACCGAAGTAGCTAAACATTTAACTGAAGTTTTAAATAACGATAAACGTTTAACAATAGAAACTGCAGCAAAAGTTGTCGGTATTAAAGGCGAGCCCGGCGACATGAAAATAACATTTGAAGACTCGACAGGTAAGAAACGCAGTTTCGGATGTGACTATGTCATTATGGCAACCGGAAAACGACCTGCACTGGAATCGTTAAATCTGGATAAAGCCGGAATCAAAACCGATAAAGGCGTTATCGTGGCTGATGCTCAAAGCAAAACATCGGTGCCGCACATCTTTGCAGTAGGGGATGTTATCGGTGGCTTAATGCTGGCGCACACCGCCGGGCAACAAGGCCGGGTAGCTGCCGCGACTATTAGCGGCGAATACATGACTTATGATCAAGATAAAGACTCTGGTGTTATTTTCACAAGACCTGAAGCGGCATTCGTTGGGTTATCCGTAGCACAAGCCAAAGCCAAAGGTATCGATGCTGTTGAAATTAAAGTACCGATGAGTATCGATGCCAAAGCCATGATCAATAATGAAACTCACGGCTTAATTAAAATCGTCGCCGATAAAGTATCACACCGCGTTATTGGTGTGCACTACTTAGCAGATCATGCTGATACATTAATCGGTGAAGGCGTGATGATGGTTGCCGGTGAACTAACATTAGAAACCGTAGC
This sequence comes from Gammaproteobacteria bacterium, assembly GCA_048061315.1. Classification (GTDB taxonomy): domain Bacteria; phylum Pseudomonadota; class Gammaproteobacteria; order UBA6429; family Thiohalophilaceae; genus CAYQUC01. The sequence continues at coordinate 28,111 of JBGMRJ010000020.1, read as the reverse complement.
TCATGCAATACACCCACATCCAACACAAACAGAATTGTTTGGTGATATGGCAAGACGATTATTATCACGATTACGCCGCGCTGAAAAACGCGCAGCAAAAGCTAAAAAATAATTAGCTGTTATAAAGCCGTTTAAAATTTACAGGGATGTTATCGTTATATCCCTGTAAATAACACACCTTCGCATGTGAAGATTAGAAGAGTTTTAGTTTCGGCCAGCGATTACACCACCATCAACATCCCATATTGCACCTGTTACCCAATTTGATTTATCACTGAGCAGGAAGTTTACTGCATTGGCTACATCTTGTGATGTACCAATCCGACCAATTGGGTGAAATCCATCAAACGTAGCAAGCGTTTCATCAATTTTACTCGGTTCAATGAATGACTCGTAAATTGGCGTTTTCACGACTGCGGGAGAAACGGCATTGACCCTAATATTCTTGTCAGCCAATTCCATCGCCATGTGTTGCGTGAGAGCATGCAATCCGGCCTTAGCCATTGAATATGCGGATGACGGTGTTGCTTTGATAGCTTGTTTTGCCCACATTGAACCAATATGCACTATTGAACCACTACCATTTGCTGACATGTTTTTGGCAACAGCTTGGGAAACAAAAAATGCAGCACGATTCAAATCCAGATAAGAGTCGTAATCTTTTTCCTCATGCTCAAAAAATGGTGTCGGTTTGAACTTTCCCGCCGCATTGACAAAATACTTGATGTGACGGCTGTGATTTAAAACAAAATCAATTACACGTTGAACATCGTTGGTTTCGTAAAAGTCTGCTTGGAGTGTTTCTATGTTTCCTATTGCTGAAAGATCCTGCTTTGCAGATTCTAGTTTTGCAGCGGAACTGCCAATGATAACCGTATCAATGCCGTGCTCAAGCAGTTGCTTTGCGCTAGCAAATCCAATTCCGCTGGAACCACCAACGATTAAGGCCAAAGGTTTGTTTATGCTTTCCATCAGTTTATCTCCACAGGTAATTATTAAGTATGGACGTAGCATATAAAACTCAGTAGCCTGTTGAAAAGTAAGCACAATTCGGTGCTGTGGGTACTTATTGGTGTATGTTGATGAAAAACCAGAAAAAATTATTTTTAAGGAAATCAGCGCCTGAACGGGGTGCGCGTATGGTTGAAACCATTTACGGTTGTAAATGGTCGCTCACTGTCTACCAGCTTCTAGCAAGTGGAATAAATCGACCCGGCGCTATGGTAAGTAGCGTCGAAGGTTTAACGACCAAGGTACTTAATGAATGTCTTCAAAGGAACATTAAATTTGGTATTTTAGATCGTGTTAGCTACAACGAAGTACCGCCTCGGGTTGAATATAAAGTTACTACGTTCGGTACCAAATTTATTCGCATTCTTGATGAACTTGAAAAACTACAAAGAGAAATTGATAGTGAAATATAACAGAGCCATTCCGGTTAATGGCAACGGTATCTAAATATCAAATTTTACTTTTTAAAAAATAAGGGGGTATATGAAAAACATAAAATATTCATCATTGGTTTTATTTTATATTTTGAATTTCATTTCTGGTTATAGTTATTCAGGAGAAATGTTAGATAGAGAAAATATTAAATTATTGGCTCATACTTACTATGAAAATAAACAGTTTGATCTAATTGAAAAGATGGCAGAAAAATTTCGTACAAATAAAGAACGAACATCTAGTGGATTATGGAAGTTAACAATTTTTTATATTTCATTCAACGATAACATTACACCTCGAAAGCAAAAGGTAGAAAACTATTGGGAAAATAAGCATAAAATTATTGATTCGTGGATAAAACAATATCCAAAATCTCCTACAGCACACATTCTAAAAGCTGGACTCTATAGTGGTCAGGCTTGGTTTTATCGAGGTAATAGCTATGCATCTAAAGTAGATCCACGCGCATGGAAACCATACAAGGAATATATAAATAAAGCGATAGACTATTTAAATAAATATAAAGATATAGCATCTATTGATCCTCAATGGTATGACACGATGGCAGGCATGTATTCAAATATTGGAATCAGTGACAAAAGATATTTTGAACTTATAAATGAAGGCTTAGATAGAGAACCTGAATTCTATGAGTTATATTTTACTGTAATCTATTACCTGGCTCCAAAATGGCATGGAGATAAGAAAAGGATTGAAGATTTTGCAAGATTTGCAGTAAAACGTACTCATAAAACTGATGGAATGCAGATGTATGCAAGGATTTATTGGGCAGTTTCACAAAATGTTTTTAAAAATGATTTGTTTAATAAATCATTAGTCAATTGGGAAGATATGCGAACAGGAATATATGAAGTTTTAAATAAATATCCAGACCAATGGAATATTAATAATTTTGCAAATTTTGCATGTCAAGCAGGTGACAAAAAAACGACTAAAGATTTAATGAGCATGATAGTAGGAGAGCCCATTCTCACAGCATGGAGCGATTACGATAATTATAATACTTGCAAAACCTTGAATACAAATCAAAAAGATAAAGGAAAAGGGTATCGCTGATATCAATGAAATGTCAGCTAAATTGCATGGAAAGGATCCACTTTTGAGGCACTTAGATATAAGCATAAATTTATAATTGAAGGAAACAAAACTATTTCGTATGAAAAAATTGAGTACAAATTTAGACTTGGGCTTCTGGGGCGTTTTTTAAATTTTGTAGTCGGTAAAAATCTGGTTAAAAAACAGGTACTAGATGCTCATTTAAAGCTAAGAGAGAAAGCAGAAAGTTGTTAATATTAAAATACAATTTTGTGCAATAATTTTATTACATGTATAGTGTACTCCTTTGTGATGTGTTTTGGTTTTGGTCACTTTAAATAAGATTACAATTCATCATTCATGTACATTTTATTTATTCGTGGGTATTTGTCAGGGCCCGTTCCGTTTAATTTCTACCTTAATTACAATTTTTTGCGAAATAGAGTCTTTATATAATGATAATTAAAATCAAGCCAGCTCAGTTCCAGATTTTTTTTCTACTGCTTCTATTTATAATATTTTCAGGCTGCGCAACAAGACCCCCAGCATTACCTGATGCCTATGCTGATAAATTGCCTTGGGGTGCCATTGAGCTTGATATTAAAAAAAGCGGTCCATTTACCCTGAGAGATAGCCTGGGAAGTTCATTACTTAAAAAGGTGAATGGCCACCGTAATAACAACCAGATGGTTCCTTTTAATATCTTAACCCTATCAGGAGGCGGCACACGAGGGGCATTTGGTGCCGGCTTGTTATACGGATGGAACGAGAGTGGGGATATCCCCAAGTTTGATATCGTGACGGGAGTCTCTACCGGAGCGGTGATGGCGACATTTGTTTTTCTTGGTGGTGATGAGTTAGAAAAAGTAAAGGATTTTTACACAACGTCGTTTACAGAAGATATTTATAAAGAAAGTTGGCTTAGTATTTTTGGTTATGGATATCTAATGGATCCTAAGCCTTTGAAAAAACTTTTTTCAAAAAACTTTAATGAAGAGCTTTTAAATAGAGTTGCAGCGGAACATGCAAAGGGCCGCCGGCTTTATATTGGTTCAACAAATCTTGATACAGGGCAGTTAATTGTCTGGGATATGGGTGCTATTGCAGCAAGTAACCGAAGTGATAAGTACCAGCGATTTGCTGATATAATTTATGCTTCCAGTGCGATGCCAGTTTTTCTTCCACCACAATACATGAGTGTCGATATTAAAGGTAAGCTTTATTATCAGATGCATGTCGATGGTGGAATTTACTCGCATGTGTTTATGATTGGTTTGTTAGTCGATTGGAAGGAAGTTCTAAGTTTAAGAAGTGATGCAAATATTAATTTTGATTCAACCCTCTATGTTGTTGCTAATCGAAAGTACCGCAACAGACATATGTATGACCCGGTCGATCAGTCAGCTTCAAGTATTATAGATGCTTATATTGAGGTGGAAACAGATTTACTCTTTGATAGAAGTGTTTACAGGCTTTATGACAGCTGTCGTAAAAAAGGCATCAAGTTTCGCATGGCATCAGTACCTGAGGATGTTAACCATGTGGATGAGGCAACAGTGTTTGACCCTGTTAAAATGACGAAACTGTTTGATGTAGGTTTTTATATTGGACTTAATGGTGTTGAGTGGCAAGAGGAGATCTCTGTTGAGGAATATGATCTTCGATAACTTTTTTAAAGTACAATTTTTTCTTAGTTTATATTCATTCTAAATAATATCAATTACAAAATATTTCTGCTTCAAACTGCAATATTTCCCAGTATAAATCGTTAATAATGTTAACCTGTTCTTAGCAAATAGAACAGGATATATTTATAATCTAACAGTGTGTCGGGATATAAAATGAATAAATTAATTACATTACTAACTATATTAATAGCATTAACTTCTTGTGATAGTGGCGGAGGCGGATCAGCACAGCTTTCAGGCAGTCCAAAACCGGATCCAATAATTCCGGCTATTGTTGAAAAAGGTAAGAACTTTGTTACCTTCGAAACCGGTCAGGTTCGTCCACTGGCTAAATCACCCGATGGCACAAAATTATTTGCATTAAATACTCCCAATAGCACACTTGAGATATTTGATATTACACCAGCGGGGTTAACATTCAGCGCAACAGTTACTGTGGGTATGGAACCAACGGCTGTCGCTGCACTGACTAACAACATTGTTTGGGTTGTTAATCATTTATCCGATAGTGTTAGTATTATCGATGTCAGTGGCACACCAAAAGTGATTCAAACATTATTAGTTGGAGATGAACCACGTGACATTATTTTTGCCGGTGCTGCAAATAAATTTGCATTTATTACGACAGCGCATCGAGGACAAAATGCACCGAATGATATTTTTCGTGATCCACAGCTTACTACACCCGGTATTGGTCGCGCTGATGTTTGGGTATTCGATACAACTAAACCAGGGACAACTATCGGCGGGGATCCCGTTAACGTAATTAGCTTATTTGGCGATACTCCACGAGCATTAACTCGAAGTCCTGATGGCAATACTGTTTATGTGGCAGTATTCTTTTCAGGCAACAAAACAACGACATTAGGTGAAGATAATTTAAATAAACCGGCACCAACCATTAGTTCTGATGGTGCAACTCAACCCGATACAGGTTTGATTGTACAGTTCAATGGAACAAATTGGGTTGATGCTCAAGGCAATACCAGCACACCAACGGGTGCCAATGCAGTGGTAACGTATGATAGTAAAGTTAAATTTAGTTTACCGGATTATGATGTATTTAGTATTGATGCCAGTGTGGCAATACCGGTTGCAATTGCTAATGGTGAGTTTAGCGGTGTAGGTACAACACTATTTAATATGATTACCGATGCTAATGGTACGGTATATGTGAGTAATACCAATGCATTAAATTTGACCCGTTTTGAGGGTACCAGAGCCCTTGGTAGTACTGTTTCTACAGTACGTGGTCACTATGTTGAAAGCCAAATTACGGTGATAAAAAATAATACAGTAATGCCTGTTAGGTTAAACAATCATATTGATTATACCAAAGCATCTGGTAGTCAAATAGAACGTGATTTTGCAATATCGCAACCAGTTGATATGGCAATCAATGGAACTGCTCTTTATGTTGCCGGTTTTGGGACACAGAATGTTGTTGTGTATGACACTACAAAACTGGATGCCGGTACAAATGATCAACTTCAGAATCCGCAAATTAAACTAAGTGCTGGAGGTCCATCCGGCATTGTTTATCTTAATAATAAACTATATGTCCTGACTCGATTTGATAATGGTATTTCTGTTATTGATACGATTAAAAACACTGAAACCTCGCATACAAAAATGTATAACCCTGAACCAGTTACAGTAACAGCTGGCCGACAATTTTTATATAATGCTACAGTAACCTCCAGTCATGGTGATTCATCCTGTGGGTTGTGTCATGTTTACGGTGATTTTGATGGACTCGCGTGGGATTTAGGTGATCCAACCGGAGCTGTTGCTACTAATCCTAATGAATTCGTAATTGCCAATACCCAGCTTGGTCCTATTGATCTTAAACCTGCTAATCCTGTATTTCACCCAATGAAAGGCCCAATGACAACACAAAGTTTTCGGGGGTTAAAAGGTAATGGTCCTATGCATTGGCGGGGTGATAGAGTTGGAGCAAGCGCAAAAGCTGGTGAGAGTATCGAACTTGGAGCATTCAAAGATTTTAATGTTGCAATTAAAGGATTGGTTGGAAACGATAATGTCTTACTCGATAGTGAAATGCAGGCATTTGCTGAATTTGCATTGGAAATTACTTATCCACCAAATCCGATTCGAAATTTAAATAATACTTTAACTGCCGAACAGGAAGCAGGTCGGCTGGCATTTTTAAATGACGGTACTACAGCAAATGGGCTTATTACATGCAATGACTGTCATGTTCTAGATACTTTGAAAAATAATTTTGGTACTTCCGGGAAATCTTCAACTGAAGGTCCTGAAATATCTCAAGAAAATAAAGTCCCTCATTTACGCAATATGTATCAAAAAGTTGGTAAATTTGGAAATTCTGGAAAATTTTCATCTGACCTTACTAATTATGGTCCCCAGATAAAAGGATTTGGGTTTATGACAGATGGTGGTATGGATACTATTGATAAATTTATTCAGGGTGGTGTTTTCAGAACTGATATTGCTGGTAATGTAAAAATCTTACCGAAAAAACGACGACAGATAGAAGACTTTATCATGGCGATGGACAGTGAGTTAGCTCCAATCGTAGGTCAACAAATTACCTTAAATGGTGCGAATTCAAATAATGTTAAGATTCAAGCTCGAATTAATTTACTTCGTGATCGTGCGCAAGAGATTACCCCGAGAGCAGAATGCGATTTAATTGTAAAAGGTGTTATTGCTGGAGTGTCTCGAGGTTATCTTATGAATGCCGATGGTAGTTATCAAAGTGATATTAAATCAGAAATTATCTCGGATACTAATCTTAGAGCTTTAGTTGCTGTTAATAATCAAACACTAACCTTCACCTGTGTCCCACCTGGTTCCGGGCTGTGGATGGGGATAGATCATGATGAAGATGGTAAATTTGATCAAGATGAAGTTTTATCGGGAGCAAACCCACTAATGCCATAAATAAAATGATTATTTGATGTTGAATTTATGATATTACACTATTAATTCGAACAGTAATTTAGTACTTTAGCTAATTAATTTATAATATAGCTAACTAATTTTAAAATGTCTGAATTGATAGAAAAAGCCAAAAACTTTGCAACCAAAGAACACCAGCGCATAAATCATGTGCGTAAATACAGTAAGCAACCGTACCAAACTCATCTTGACGCGGTAGCCAAATTAGTTGCTACTGTTACCGATGATGAAGAAATGATTGCAGCTGCATGGCTACATGACACTGTTGAAGACACTCCTGCAACCTTAGATGATATTGAAAAGTCATTTGATGCGTCAATTGCTGAGTTAGTCGAAGAGCTAACTGATGTCAGTAAACCCTCTGATGGTAATCGCGCTGCGCGAAAAGAAATTGATCGTCAGCATATCGCTCAAGCTTCAAATCGTGCTAAAACAATTAAATTAGCAGATTTAATCCACAACTGTGCTGATATTGTCCATCACGATGAAAAATTTGCCCGAACTTTTGTAGCTGAAATGTATGCTTTGCTCGAGATATTACAAGAAGGTGATGCAGCCTTAATGAAACGCGCTACCAAGTTGCTGGATAAAAGTGAAGAAAAATTAGGAGTCGATAAATTATGTGCACGGCATATTGAATTCAAACAAAAGTCTGATTTTCAAATAACCGGGTTAGAAGATGAAAATTTCAAGAAAAAATTCATGGATTTGTTTGCAGCAAGTGATATAGCAGAGAGTATTTTATCGTTTGATAGTGATACAAATATTACTAAAGCAGAGAGTGCATTTAATTATCATAAGCAAAGTGTTGCCAGTATCCGGATTAATGGTAAGGTACAAGGGTTTATTCGGCAACAGGATTTAAAGGGAACTGTTTGTGGTGACAGTATGCGCCACTACACAGTAGATCAAGTGATAACGGCTAAATCCAATTTAAATGTTGTTATCCATGTTTTAACACGGCACGATTACTGTTTTGTATCTGTTATGGGGGAAGTTTCAAGCGTTATTACGCGTAATGATATCAACAAACCACAGGTGAAGATGTGGTTGTTTGGTTTAGTAACCATGATTGAAACAACGTTAATGAAATTGATCGATAAATTTTATCCGAATGAATCCTGGACAAGTATTTTATCACCAGGTCGATTAATTAAAGCGAAAGAAGTTAAAGACGAAAGGGCTAGAAGAAATATACTTTGTAACCTAATCGATTGCTTACAGTTATCAGATAAAGCTGGAATTTTAATATCGAATAAAAACGCGCTTGAGTTTATGGGGTTTGATTCTGCAAAACAGGCTAAAAAAGTAATCAAAGAACTTGAATCGCTTAGAAACCATCTTGCCCATGCTCAGGATATTGTTGCACATGATTGGGCGCAGATTGCTCGTTTAGTTGGTCGCTTAGATGGTAGTAGTTAATTTCTGGTTATACGAATTATCGTAATGTCACCGAATAGGAGTTTCTATGCTACTCAAGGGATCATGCCATTGTGAGGTGGTAACATTTACAGTTGAATCACACTATATCTACCCATTTAATTATTGTTATTGTTCTATCTGCCGAAAGACTTCAGGTGGCGGTGGTTATGCTATTAATTTAAGTGGTGACTATAATTCACTTTCTATTAGTGGCGCTGAAAATCTGAAAATTTACCATCCGAAAATTAAAAATACAGGAACGAATCAAATTGAAACAAGTCCTGCAGAAATAAATTTTTGCTCTGAATGTGGTTCATCTTTGTGGCTTTATGATTCAAGGTGGCCGAATCTTGTTCATCCTTATGCGTCGGCAATTGATAGTGAGTTGCCAATCGCGCCAGAGAGAACCCATTTGATGCTTGATTATAAAGCATCCTGGGTTTCAGTTGATTTAGAGTCGAATGACAACGAATTTCCTGAATTTCCTGTTGAAAGTATTGCTGAGTGGCACGAACGGTTAAAATTAACTGTATAGCCTTAATTAACATTTAACTATTAAATTATTTTTTCCTGTTATTTTAATAAACGACTTGTAATTTGCTAGGTTTTATTTTAAAACATATTACATACAGGGTTAAATTTTTAAATTAGAGTGATTCTGTAAAAATAATAAGAATAGTTATAAACGTAAATTTAGATCCAGATACAGTTTCAATTTTAAGCAGATTAAAATTAGGAATGTTATGCGCATATTAATTGTACTATTTGTTACGACGTTCGTCATTTCAATGATATTGCTGGCTTATTTCTTCGGACAAAAATCAGTAGAGCTGAGTATTGCATCGTTAACACCTAATACTGTGAAGTGCTCAACTAGTATTGATAATAGTGATAGTAAAAGCGAATCAACGCTTTCCTTTCCTTTAATAAAAGAAAGTAAAGCATCAACGGTGAGTACTAATGAAAGCCCTTTAGCAACCGATTTAGAACGCGCTAAAGAGTCTATTGATACTACGGTAATCCACGCAATACGAAATGGTACCTGGTCTGAGGAAGATAATAGTGTGTTTCTGACCTATGTATCGCATTTAAATAAAAAAGAACGAATTTCTATTTTAAAGCAAATGAACAAAGCCATAAACTATCAACAAATGAAAATAGGCAGTTATATCCCCAACTTTTAACAGCTTCATAATAAACCTTCGAAACCCATAAACCCCTGTTTAATTTAAGCTATTTTATTCTAACTTATTGATATATATACGATACTAAAGTTCTTCGGTACTTTGACGATGAAGTAGGTATGAATTTGCCTTTTATTCGATTAGCTTCAAGTTTTCTGTTATTAGCGCTCAGTATGCCACTGTGGGCAAGTGTCGTTGAATACGGTCAAAAGTTGAATGAAGCTGATTGGAATGTGATTAGTACTTCGAAACGCTGTGTAATGAGCCAGGATATCCCTTTATACGGTAGTGCTGAGTTTGAACAATTATTTAGAGATAAGGGCTTAAGTTTTTCAATTACAGTTAATAGCATCCCAGCTAATGTGATTAACGCCAAACTGACTGCTGTTCCACCAAAATGGAATCATGTGACCTTGTTACGGCCTATAGCAAAAGTGAATCTACAAACCTCGAATAAAGCACTCATTCTTGAGAATAAATTAGCGATGCGTCTGATCGCTGAATTAGAAGATGGTATGTTTCCAACATTGAGTTATCAAAGCTGGACAGATGAAAATCATAATATCGTTGTAGCAGTATCACCGATTAATTTTAGAGAACGTATACCGAAATTTTTAGCATGTATTACCAAGTTACCTTTAAAACCAATCGTTGTTAAGCCTAAACCAAAACCGGTTGTTAAGCCTAAACCAAAACCAATCAAGATTACTAAAATTGCAGATGATCCTAATCCCAATACACTTTATTTTGCTGCAAATTCGGCAAAACTGGATTCAAAATCAAAAAAGAAATTAAAGACGCTGGCTAAAAAATTGAAACTAGATAAAAAAAATAAACATATCATTGTTTCAGGTTATTCCGATGACGTCGGTAACAAGACTCAAAGTACCGCAATAAGCAAACAACGCGCTTTGAATGTACAAAGCTATCTGGAAAAACAGGGGATACCCGCTAAGACCTTATTTACACGTTATTTCGGACGGGATCATGCAATTCTTTCGAATAGCACGAAGAAAGGAAGAGCTAAAAATCGTCGTGTCCATATTGATGTTATTCATTCCAACTTAAAATCTGCTCGATAATTCATTATTTAGTGCTGTCAGAACGCTGAACAGGGTATAATCCGTGTTTTTCTTTTATCGTAATATCTTATTGTAATTTCTGAGGCTAACTATGTCATCAAAGGCAAAAATTAATAAAGTTGTACTGGCTTATTCCGGTGGATTAGATACTTCCATTATCTTGAAATGGCTTGAAGATTCTTATGACTGTGAAGTTGTTACTTTTACTGCTGATATTGGTCAGGGTGAAGAAGTTGAGCCAGCCCGAGCTAAGGCAGAAGCCATGGGTGTTAAAGAAATTTACGTTGAAGATTTACGTGAGGAATACGCTCGCGATTTTGTTTTCCCGATGTTTCGGGCAAATACGCTATATGAAGGGGAATATTTATTAGGCACTTCAATTGCAAGACCGTTAATTGCAAAACGTCTGGTTGAAATTGCACAACAAACCGGTGCCGATGCGATATCGCATGGTGCCACCGGGAAAGGTAATGATCAGGTTCGTTTTGAATTGGGCGCGTATGCTTTAATGCCAGATGTTCACGTCATAGCACCCTGGCGTGAATGGGATTTGAACTCTCGTGAAAAATTAATGGCTTATGCAGAACAACATAATATCCCTATTGAACAAAAACGGGGTAATAAATCACCGTATTCAATGGATGCTAATTCTTTACACATTTCATATGAAGGTGGAATTCTGGAAGACCCGTGGGCTGAACCTGAGGATAATATGTGGCGTTGGACTGTATCTCCTGAACTCGCTCCGGATAAAGCCACGTATATCGAGCTCAGTTTTGAGAAGGGCGATGTCGTGGCAATTGATGGCAAAACTGTTTCCCCTGCGACTGTAATGGAGCAACTTAATAAAATTGGTGGAGCCAATGGTATTGGTCGGGATGATATTGTTGAAAACCGTTATGTTGGTATGAAATCGCGTGGGTGTTATGAAACACCGGCTGGGACTATTATGCTAAAAGCGCATCGTGCGATTGAATCGATTACCCTGGATCGAGAAGTCGCTCATTTAAAAGATGAATTAATGCCGCGTTATGCCAGTTTAATTTACAATGGCTATTGGTGGTCTCCTGAACGAACTATGATGCAAACCATGATTGATGTATCGCAACAAACTGTAAATGGTGTTGTAAGGCTAAAATTGTATAAAGGTAATGTGGTGGTGGTGGGGCGTAAATCTGAATCTGATAGTTTATTTGATGCGAATATTGCTACATTTGAAGATGATCAGGGTGCATATAATCAACAAGATGCCGAGGGGTTTATTAAATTAAACGCATTACGCTTAAGAATTGCAAAACGTAAAAAATAATATCAATATCAGGTTATTCTAAAAATTCGCTGAAATATAATTTAGTCCGGATGAGATAGTGTTTCGTGAAGCGTATTTGTTTTGCTCATACTCTTCCAGACTTTGTTCTGCAAAATACAGTATCGAATCTGATTGTCCCCAATTTTCTACTAATGATTCCAGATAAAATTCAATGCTGCTGATAGCATCTGCCAATGAATCCAGTGATGAAGCAATAGGGATATTTTTATTAATAATAAAATCTTTTTGTATATATTGGCTGCATAGTTTTAGTAACTTTGATGCACGATCTAAATCCAGATCGGTTAGACGTTTGTGAATTTTCAAGAGTAAATCAGGAATATCTGTTAACAATTCATGATTGTTCATTGAAATACTGTATTCAGATAATGATTTTTTAACTTCGTATAATTCATTATTTGATTTATTGAGCAATATATTGAGTAATTTTTCTTTTTCGATGTCGCGCAATTCAAGTTTTACTGTGTCGGTATTAAACCGGTTAGTGGTTAATTCATTTAAGTCGGTTAAAGAATCTTTTACATTCAATAATGAAGCGGCAACATCCATAATAACCGTGTTATTAATTTTATTCATGGAATCAACTTCAGATTCTAGGCACTGATGTTGTTCAAGTATTGTTGTTCGTTGAATTCCTAACCCCAGAAGACCTAAAGTATCGGATATAGTGGATAATGCAATTTTAGATTGAATTAAAATTTCAATTTCTTTATTGTCAGAACGAATAAAATTACCGAGATTTTCAATGATATAGGTTAATTCATCAATTAATTCTGAAGAAGTGGTTTGCATTAATGACGCTGCTAATGTCATATTACAGGTGTTTAATTTTCCACATAATTCAATGTCCGGATTCAGTGTTTTTAAATTAAATTTTTGTTTAATTTCTGATATTAGTTCTCCATTTGACTGTGAACAGGAAACGTAATACAAAAGATTTTTTATTAATGTTATAGGCACGTCCCTGGAAAATTCTGATTCGCCACTATCGATAATTTTTTTAATCTGTCTATCCACGTTTCCAATAAGAAGTTTTAATGCGATGCTCGATTCTAATCCACCTTCTCGCAGGCTTTCCATTACACCACTGGTTATCCACAGCATTTTGTGGGCATCCGAATTGGAGCAGGCGTTATGTAATTTATTCATCACATCCGAAACACGATTTATACCGTAGCGCTGATTTTTATCTTTAAACCATAACAACATACCAATATGGCATGTATGACGTAATTTTTTTGCTAGTAATTGAATATTTTGATTATTAAAAGAATTTATTGGTGTCGCAATATCCAGGTTTGGTGAGAATAATGCATTTTCAGTCAGTAAGTTTTCATTTCGAGCTGCACGCATATCATTTAATAAAGGTAATAAAATAACCGGGATATCAGATCCGCCGGTTTTAATCTTATCAAGATAATCTGGCAGCAAGGTCATTGTATTGAATAAAACCAGAAAGGTTTCTTCTTTATTTGTAATTCTATTTTTATTTAGTGCATCAACAAGTGCTTCTAATTCTTCAACAACCATTGCGGCACCATACATTTCCACCATTTTAAGTGTTCCTTGTATTTGGTGCAGATAGTTTTGGCAATATTGAAGGTTGGTATTATCGTCAGGGGATTCTTGATAGGATTTTAAAGCCGTGGCGGCTTGTTCCAGGGTAATATCGATTTCACCCTTTATCCAACCAAGTGTATTAATATCCAGTTCATACTGAAAACTTGGGTTAGTCATAATATAATTTCTTCCTTAAAATATCTAAAATTTGATGTCGACTATTATTTAGTTTTAAAGATAACAATTTATTGTTATTACGTTGTCTGTATATTAATACTTGACATAATACCTGTGTAATTTTTAAATGTATTAATTATTTATCAAAAACGTGATGGAATACACTCAATTTTTAGACTAAGTTTAATTAGTTTTTTTTGGGGGGAGGGGGGATTCGTTATGTCGTTAATCATCTTTGCCATCAAGATCCATGATAAAGAGTGATAAGTCTAAACTAGTGGTATTCTACCAGTTCTTATCATTATCTGTCCATGCTCCTTGATGGCTAATTGAATTAAGGATTAAATTTTTGTTTTATCCAATAATCGATACTGGCATATTTTCCTGAACCGATAAAAAATAATGCGAGTAACATAACAAAATAGGTCATTGCCCATTCAATACCATTATTGGAAATAATTAAACTACCTTGTCCGGTTATCCAATCATAATTGGCATGTTCTTGTAATACTTCTTTAGCTTTACTCAAGCGGACTATTGCGTCGTTTGCATCTGCGCAGTTAAACAAGCATGACATTGGGTCGGCAACGGCCTGCCAGCCATGAGGCCAGTGAACATTAAATATCGCTACCAGCATGGTTACCATTAGCGGTATTGAAACCCATCTGACGCCAAAGCCTAATAATAACATCACAGCACCAAGCAATTCAGTTGATGTTGCCAGGAAGGCAAGAAAAGCTGGAAATGGTAAGCCTAATCCCCATTCTGAATTTCCAAACCAGGCTGCAGTGTCACTAAAGCCATTGTATTTATTTATACCGGCCATCCAAAAAACGGGAACCAGGTATAACCGTAACGCTAATGGGGCAAGGAAGTCTATTTTTCTAGTTTGATCTAACAAATTTTGCACTCGTAATAACATATTCATTTAATCGCTCCAGTTAGTATTTTTATTTTAATTCTTAAGTGTACCTAACAGTATGTTTCGGGATCGTAATTCTTGCATAGCTTGCAATCCTCCCTTTATGACAGTGCTTGGGTCTGGATGGTTCATTTCCTTTGCGATTATTTTAAGTAATTCTCGTCCCGACTTTTTCTCAGCGGTATTATCGGTTTCACTTATTAATTGTACGAGGCGGGCTGTAACCGGATTTAATTCCATAAACACAATTTCATCTTCAGTATTTCTGTAGACCACGATATAAGTCGCTTGTTCAGGTACTTCCCGGGGTTGGTATTCAGGGCTTATCTTATGGACAGGGTAATGATAACTTAACGACCATGCTAGTGATGACTTTACAGGAGTGTTGTCAAGTAAATCGCCGTCAGGATCAATGGAGTTTAGATCATTATCCAGATCAAGCAAACCTAATGCGAGTTCAGTCCATTCATAATGTGCGAGTTCTAACAAGAAGGGAGGATCGGTCTCTTGAATATCACGATCATTTTCTAAATATTTTAAAAATTCACGCGGCATTTCAGAGAATAAAGGAGTATGAGCATGATGCCGGGAAAAATAATCGTGAATTAGTTCATGCCATTTTTGCTCACCGTAAATTCGTTGAATGACAGGAAAACTATTCGACATAAACCCTTCAACATTGTTATAAAATAATTCATTGTAGATATCCATTCGACGTTGTTCAACGTCTGATGGTGCAGGATTATTTTTAGGATCTCGAATGTGTGCAGCAAATTCATATTGCCGACGAATAAATTCAGGTTGACTAGGTTTGTTTGACGGTTGCATTCTGTGGTTTATTCCATTTTTTCTGATATGAGGCAATTGTATCAACTTCAACTAATAATTCAGGAATAGAGGGTATGTTAAAATCACGCTCGAGTAATGTTGGAATAGTACCGAAAAGTTCATAGGTTTGTTCTAATAAATTCCAGACTGGATCAATTACATCCGAGCCGTGAGTATCAACTCTGAGATCTTCGGCTTCATCATAATGTCCTGCGATATGAATATACGATATTCTATCACCAGGAATAGCATTTAAAAAATCTGACGCATTGTATTTGTGATTAATACTATTAACATAAATATTATTAACATCTAATAATAACTTACAATCGGCTTTTTCTAAAATAGCATTAAGGAAGTCAATTTCTTCCATTTCTTTGCCGGGAGCTGCGTAATAGGAGACATTTTCCATCGCAATTTGCTCACCAATAATATCTTGGGTTCGCTGTATTCGTTCTGCAACATAACTAACAGCTTCTTCAGTGAAAGGAATGGGCATTAGATCGTATAAATGGCCCTGGTCACTGCAGTAACTTAAATGTTCGCTGTAATGACGAATATTATGTTCCTTCATTAAACGTTTAACACGATGAATGAATGCCTCATCAAGAGGAGCTGGGCTGCCTATTGATAATGATAATCCGTGGAAAATAAAAGGAGTTTGTTCTGTATAGCGACGAAATTTTTTGCCCCATAAACCGCCAACACCAATCCAGTTTTCCGGTGCAACTTCCATAAATTCGACTTGGGGATGAGGATGATCTGCGAGCGAGTCCATTATGGAACGCCGCAGACCTAATCCTGCGCCATGAACGGGATAATGATTATTGTTCATGGTATTCAAATACTCAGCTTATTTCTTACCACCGCATTTGCCTTCACCGCATTTGCCGTCTTTCATGCCTTTTTTCATTTTGTCACCGCCGCATTTGCCGTCTTTACCCATTTTGGCTTTCATGTCACCGCCACATTTGCCTTCACCGCATTTGCCGTCTTTAGCCATTTTATCGCCACCGCATTTGCCGTCTTTAGCCATTTTGTCGGCACCGCATTTGCCTTCACCACATTTACCGTCTTTGCCTTTTTTGCCTTTCATGGTTCCGCCACATTTGCCTTCACCACATTTACCTTCAGCAGCTAATTGCATATAACCATTTGATAATTCATTCATTCCAAATGGGTTTGTGTCTGCTGCAGAGACACTGCTGGTAGCTGCTACTGATACTACAGCTGTACTAATTGCAATTGAGATTGGTTTTAAAAAATTGTTATTTGACATCGAGTGCCTCCATAATATTAAAAAATTGAGTTTATTAACTCGTTTAGTATATTCAGATAATTTTATTTATATTCTGAATTATTGTTCTACGAGAATACGTTAATGAAACACTCGCATTGTGAAATAGGACATTGTTGTAGCACTAAAGTTTCAGTATTCAATAATTAAAATAGGTAACATTTAAGAAATGCTTTTAAATGATTACGATTTATTCAAAACTTAGTAAATTATTGTTTTATAGTCATTTATTGTCCTAAGAACGCGTGAATAATAGCTGTTATTTAGATAAATAAAAAGGATTAACATAAATTTGTTATAAAAAAGTGAGAAAATTGAACCTAATCAACAATTTTTACATACAATCCATACTTATGTTTAATCAATTATGAATATATTTAGAGAGATTATATTGAGGATCTATTTTAATTTTTAACTGCTGTTATGTTCAGTTTTCGCTATTGAGTTATTTTAGTTGCAAAGGCGCGACAGTTGTCGTCCCCGATGAAATATTCTAAAACAGCTACGAAATGTGATATTGATGAAGGGGCATTCAATGGAATTATTGTTAAATTACCGAATTTTGAAATCGATAAGTTTGAAGTTATACTCGAGCAATTGTTTATAGAACGATAGTACTCTGGTGTGCTTGTACTAATCTTCCGAAGGAGGATTAGACACATTATAACAATTTTTGTAAGCAAATAGTGTAGAGTGATTCATCGGGAGTGACGTTATCGCGTTGTGCCTGCCATATCATTTGTCCTAAACATTCCATCATGTGGTGCTCTACAGTATGTTGATCCTGATATTTTGTTAATAGTTGTTGATAGATGACAGTAATTTGCTCAGGTCGATTTGTTGATAATTGCTCGTGGATTGAAATGTGCATCGCCATGTGTAAAAACGGATTAGATTCACCTTCATCAGGGAGATAGTCTTTATTGATGAAATCATTTTCATTATTTAACATCTCATGGTATTCGGGGTGTAATTTAATGATGTTTACAATTATCTCTTCCATCGCCGTTAAGGTTTTCTTTAATTGAAAGTTATTCCAGGCTTCAAAGAAAATTTTACGTAGTTGGGAACGATCTTGAGAAAACATAAATTTCGCCTTATTCCAGATTCTTTTCTTTAAATTCACATAAATCTTCAATAACACACGATCCGCAGCGTGGACTTCGAGCAATACAGGTATAGCGGCCATGTAATATTAACCAGTGGTGTGCATCGAGTTTAAATTTTTCAGGAACATTGGCTATTAAATTATTTTCAACTTCTAGCACATTTTTTCCTGGCGCAATTCCTGTTCTATTTGAGACTCTGAATATATGCGTGTCAACCGCTATGGTTGGGTGTCCGAATGCCGTATTTAATACCACATTGGCAGTTTTACGACCAACACCGGGCAAGGCTTCTAATGCAGTACGATCATCAGGTACGTTACTATTATGTTCCAGCACTAGAATTTTGCAGGTCTTAATAATATTTTTACCTTTGGTATTGTAAAGACCGATAGTTTTGATGTATTTTTTTAAACCTGTTTCACCGAGTTTAGCCATTTTTTCAGGGCTATCGGCTTTTTTAAAAAGTGCCTCAGTGGCTTTATTAACACCTTTATCAGTTGCCTGTGCGGACAAAATTACTGCAATTAATAATTCAAAGGTGGAACTGTAGTTCAACTCAGTAGTTGGATCGGGTATGTGTTTTTTTAAGCGATTAAAAATTGCGTGGCGTCGTTGAGGCGTCATAGTAGTTAAGATATAAAATTATAGTGTTTCAGATGCAGCTGGCGTAACTGAAACAGGAATAGTATTTGTTACTTTTGTCTGCTGGTATTTATCGATAGCATTTTTTAGAGCGACTAATAATCCTAACCCTATAAACGCACCCGGTGCAAATATGGCTAATAAAAATCCACCATCGTAAATCGTGACTGTAAGCCATTCACTTCCCGCACCAAACATTAGATCGGCCTGTTGTAAAAAAGTACCAAAACCGATTATTTCACGCATTGCGCCTAACACGACTAATACTGCAGTAAAGCCTATTCCCATAAAAAAACCATCGAGAATTGAATAGTAAAAATTATTTTTTGATGCAAATGATTCTGCTCGGGCAATAATAATACAATTGGTTGTAATCAGCGGAATGAATACACCTAAAATTAAATACAGTTGATGAAAAAATGCATTCATAAATAATTCGATTGCAGTTACAACGGCAGCAATAATTAAGACAAAAATAGGTATGCGTATCTCAGGTCGAACCCAGTGACGAATGAGTGATACAATTAAATTTGTTGTCACTAATGTTAATGTGGTGGCTAAACCCATTCCCAGTGCATTGATTGTAGTATTTGAAACAGCCAACATTGGGCATAGTCCCAGCAATTGAAATAATGCCGGGTTGTTATCCCACAAACCATCTCTAATAATCGTTTTAATACTCATAATTTATTTAGTTTCAGAAAAATTTTTTATCTGTATATGGAGTTTTTTATTTTCAGATTCAGAGCGAATAGTTTTATCCTGGATTTTAAATAAGTTATCACGATTTGCTTTGAAATATAATAGGGTATTTTGTATGGCTTTAACAACTGCTCGTGGTGTAATAGTCGCACCGGTAAATTCATCAAATTGACCACCATCCTTTTTTACAGCCCATAATTGTTTTGAGGTATTAGCCAATGATTTACCAACAAACTGTAATATCCAATCTGATTTGCGTATATCTATACCATCACCAAGCCCAGGTGTTTCTATGTGTTTTGATACTCTGACGCCGGCTAATTCGCCGTTATTATTTATTGCTACCAGTAAATAGATTTTACCATTATAACCATCTGGTGCTAAGGAATTGATGATGACCGCGACTGGTTTGGATTTCATTCGTGCACGATAAATTGCAACAGGTTTTGTACTACCGAGTAAATTGGGAGCTGTTACATAAATAACGTCATTAAATATATCATTATCACGTTGATCCTCAGGCACTAAAATATTTAAACTACGTAATAAAAAATGACGTTGCTCAGCTTCAATTTTAGGTTTTGTTATTATATCAGTGTATGCCAGTATAATCGTACCAGTTAAAGCAAATATACCTAATACAATAGCATTGATAGACATGTTTTTTAAAAACATTTAATCGTCCTGATTTCTAGCTTAACTGTTCTTTTGTTTATAGGCATTTATTTTTCCGAATGTCCAAATACACGTGGTTTAGTGTAATAGTCAATGGTTGGAACCGCCATATTCATTAGTAGCACAGCAAATGCAACACCATCAGGATAACCGCCCCATGTTCTGATTATATAAATAATAATTCCAATTCCAGTAGCGTAATATAATCTGCCTTTAGGCGTTGTTGCAGCGGTAATTGGGTCGGTAGCAATAAAAAATGCGGACAGCATTGTAGCACCCGAAAACAAATGAAATAACGGTGTAACAAAGCTATCCGGATCGGACATATTGGCAACCATAGCCATTAAAAATAGTCCGGCAAACAATCCTACTGGGATGTGCCAACTGATTATTCTTTTGAATAACAACCAGAGGCCACCGAGTAAGTACATTAAATTTATCCATTCCCAATGTTTGCTACCAATACTGCCAAATAAATATGTCGTAGATTTTTCTATTTCTCCAATAGTATTATTTAAAACTAGTTGCGTTTTAACAGTATCAAGCGGTGTTGCCATGGTAATACTGTCGTAACTGGTATTATCTGGATACAAACCAAAAAAACTGTAGTTGAAATACTCAATAAAATTTAAATGATCTAAATTTGGCATAACTGACATTATTTCACTGGAGTGGGGTGCAACCCAGGAAGTCATGTGTAATGGAAATGAAATTAATAAAACTGCATATCCTACCATAGCAGGATTAAAGGGATTATATCCTAAACCTCCATATAGCTGTTTAGCAATTATAATTGCAAAGCCACTGCCTATGAACGGTATCCACCAGGGTACAAAAGGTGGAATTGCTAAGGCGATTAAAATTCCAGTTACTACTGCACTACCATCGAGTATGAATGGCTTAATGGGGCGTTTACGTAATTTTAAAATTAATGATTCCAGAACAACAGCAGAAAAGACTGCTATAACCACATTAATTATTACGCCGCCCCCAAAAAAAAATGTGAACGTTATAATACCCGGTATTAATGCCAGGATAACATTCAGCATAACACCGCCAACACTTAATGGCTGGTGTATGTGCGGCGAACTTCGGAAGGGCAATAATTTCATATTAATCCGTTATTTTTCATGAGCTTTTTTTATTTTTTCTTCACGTTGCTCTTTTCTTCGTTTGTCAATCTCTTCAATGGCGTGCTGTTGTTCAGGAGTTAAGTCAGATATATTCTTTCGTGTTTTTTCCTGTGATTCTCGTTTTTGTTGTAACCGTGCCATAGCTTGTGCAACTAAATCATTTTTAAGTGTATCAGTTTTTACTGATGCTGTTTTTGGTTTAGAATCTTTTTTGCTATCAGACTGTTTGTTTTTTAGTAGCTCTTTTTTCTGTCTTAATTTTTCAGCTTTTGCGGTTTTTTCACGTTCGAGTCGAAATTCACGGAATTCATGCCGATCACGAGCAATATTAGATTTCGCTGTATCCCGTTCTTGTGAGTATATTTCAGTTTTTGAATAACGATAATATTGTACAAGTGGAATCTGGCTAGGACAAACATAAGCGCAGCAGCCACATTCGATGCAGTCAAACAGGTTATATTTTTGTGTACCTTCGAAATCTTTCGCTTTTGCGTACCAGTATAATTGTTGGGGTAGGAGCTGAGCAGGGCACACTCGGGCACATTCACCACAGCGAATGCACGGCATTATAGTGGACTTCGTTTCTTTTTTCTGTTTTAAAGTTAAAATACAATTTGTGGTTTTAATCACAGGCGATTTTTCATTATGAAGGTTAAATCCCATCATGGGACCACCAATAATGATTTCATCAACCACATCATAATTAATATTACATTGTAATAATAATTCTGAGATAGGCGTTCCGATTAATACTTCAAGATTTTTTGGGTTTTCTATTCCATCACCGGTGACGGTAACATAGCGTGAAATCAACGGTTCCTGAATTGCAACTGCACGATAGATTGCTAATGCTGTTGCTACATTATGACAACTCACGTTGATGTCAATTGGTAATCCGCCACTAGGGACTTCCTGTTTAGTCAGGATTTTTATTAATTGTTTTTCACCGCCAGCAGGATAAATGGTTGGAATTCGTTGCACTTGAATAAATTTTAATTCATCTTCAGTTAACACATCAACAAGTGCTGTAAATGCTTGAGGTTTATTATCTTCCAATCCTATAATGCATTTTTCAGCTTGCAGGGCATGGCGCATTATCAATAAGCCATTAATAATATCCCT
>JBGMRJ010000020.1:3104-5690 GCA_048061315.1 Gammaproteobacteria bacterium | reverse complement strand
TTTGCAATAATTTGAGCCTTGCGTACCTTATCACCAACTATAACAATGGGTTCTGCTGCAGCACCAATGTGTTGTTGTAATGGTATGTATAATTTTTTGGGAAGTTTCGCCATCTCAACCGGGTTATTTAGCGATTGTTCTTTATGTTGTTCTAACTTTAAACCACCATGAAAGTGACCGAGTTTATTCCAGTGCATCATGATTGCGCTTCTCCTGAATCGATATTTTTTTCAGGTTTATGCAAATTTGCAATTATGGCTTCTAAGGGATTATTCGTAAGAGGATCTTTTTCAAGCGGTGTTGGTGGATACGGCCACTTCCAAAATTTTATTTCTTCGTTGATAGGTTCCATTGTAATGCAATCAACAGGGCAAGGTGGAATGCATAATTCACATCCGGTACATTCCTCGACAATCACAGTATGCATTTGTTTTGCTGCACCGAGTATGCAATCTACCGGGCAAGCCTGAATACATAAAGTACAACCGATACAAACTTGTTCGTCAATAATTGCAACGAGTGTTTCTTCAATGTGATTGCCGTGTTCTTCGTTTAGTGGGATGGGTTCTCTATCAAGCAGAACGGCTAGGGCACTAATGACTTGTGCTCCACCGGGTGGGCATTGATTAATTTCAGCTTCGCCATCAGCGATAGCCTGGGCATACGGGCGGCAACCCGGATAGGTGCATTGGCCGCACTGAGTTTGAGGTAGTAGGGAATTAATTTGATCGACAACAGGGTTTTCTTCCACTTTGAAATATATTGATGCAAAACCCAGAATTAGTCCAAAGATGAGCGCGAGTATCGTTACTATGATTATGGCATTAAGCATGTGTTAAATTTTTATTAAACCAGAGAAACCCATAAAAGCCATGGCCATTAGGCCAGCAGTAATTAATGCGATTGATGAGCCCTGAAAAGCTGCAGGAACATCGGCAGCATTTATTCGCTCTCGCATTGCTGAAAATAAAATTAAAACCAGAGAAAAACCAATTGATGCGCCAAAACCATACAGGAATGATTCAATAAAATTATTTCCTTCATTCACATTTAGCAGTGCGACGCCAAGAACAGCGCAGTTAGTGGTAATTAAAGGCAGGAAAATCCCCAGCACCTGATAAAGCAAGGGACTGGTTTTACGGACGCTCATTTCAGTAAATTGCACAACAAAGGCAATAACTAATATAAAAGCTATCGTTCTTAGATAATCCAGGCCAAACGGTTCTAATAAATAGGTGTTAACCAGATAACTGCTAACCGATGACAGTGTCAGAACAAAAGTGGTTGCCATTGACATACCGATAGCCGTATCGAGTTTACGGGAGACCCCCATAAAGGGACATAAGCCAAGAAACTTTACGAGTACAAAATTATTGACCAAAATAGTACTGATTAGAATAAGGACGTATTGCGACATAGCGTATTATATCAATTGTTTGAATAGTGTTAGTTTACCATGAGTACTAATATATAGAATAGCAATTGATACTTTATTGTGCTTTTCTAAATACAGAGCAGTAAATGTACATATTAAACTTAGGGGCTTGATGCTAATATCTCATGGAAAAACAAGGTAATTATATGATCAATATAGTGCAGGCAGATTTTAGTAATAAGAATCACAGTGATGATTATGTCAGAGTATTAAGTGAATATGCTCTCGATGTGATGGGTGGCGGTACTGCATTAAATTCTCGAGTTCAAAATAATTTGGCAAGTGAAATTGCTAAACGAGAATTTATAACGGTATTTATGGCTTATGAAAAAGAACATGCAATAGCGTTAATAACGTGCATAGAAGGATTTTCAACATTTCAATGTCGTCCATTAATTAATATTCACGATGTGTATGTTGCTAAAGATTATAGAGGTTTAGGCGTTTCGACTAAATTGTTACTAGCTGCTGAGAAACTGGCAATAACAAATTCGTGTTGTAAATTAACCCTTGAGGTTTTACAGGGTAATACCATTGCAAAAAAAGCATATCAAAAACTGGGTTTTAAATCTTATGAATTAAATCCGGATATTGGTGGTGCATTATTTTGGGAAAAAATACTGGATTAACATTTCATGAGTAACTCTGACTTACCCGTTTTATATTCGTTTCGACGTTGCCCTTATGCGATGCGAGCTAGAATGGCATTGGTTTACAGTAATGTTAAAGTGGAATTACGCGAGGTGGATTTAAAAAATAAACCGGATGCATTTTCAGCAATTTCACCAAAAGCAACAGTTCCAGTATTGTTTATTAATGATGATACTATTTTAGATGAGAGTCTGGATATTATACATTGGGCATTAAAAATTAATGATAGTGATGGCTGGAATGATTTAACTAAAGATCAGGTTAATCTAACCGAATTGTTAATTACTGAAAATGACTCCAGTTTTAAAACACAGTTGGATAAATATAAATATTCACAACGGTTTCCTGAGTATTCGGAAATGCAGTATCGGCTACAAGGTGAGAAATTTTTAGTGAAATTAAATGACCTTTTGAAAAATACGCGCTATTTAGTTAAGGATAAACTAACTTATGCCGATATTGCGATTGCACCGTTTATCAGGCAATTTGCAAATGTTGAT
>JBGMRJ010000020.1:0-3004 GCA_048061315.1 Gammaproteobacteria bacterium | reverse complement strand
AATAAAAATTAATACCTATAAAAATGTTAGTGTTTCAAACAATATTTTTGCAACAGCCGAGAAAGTTAATCGTAAAAAACTGATTATGTATAGCACTACCTGGTGTGGTGTCTGTAAAAAAGCAAAAAAATATTTCCTGAAAAATAATATTGCTTTTACCGAGTATGATGTAGAAAATAATAGTAAGGGCAAGCGTGATTATAAAAAAATGAAAGGCCGAGGCGTACCAATATTTTTAATTGGGTCAAAACGATTAAACGGCTTTGATGAAGCAAAATTTAATCAAATTTATGGTGCTAATTCACAATAAACAGAGAATCACATAAATTCATCTTTCTCTAAATACCACTTGAGTGTAAAATGTGTGTAAAATAACACATTATTTAACAGTATATTAAAGGTAGCAAGATGATAGTTAAAGCAGTTCGTGAAGGATTAGGTCGAGTCATTATCCTGGTTAATTATTTAACCCGACCAACTAAACTTGAACGTCCCGTTCGAGAACAACAAGCGATTGATGCATCTGCAAAAAGCTTATCACTATACCAGTTTTATGCATGTCCATTTTGTGTGAAAACACGTCGTGCAATTCATCGATTAAATATTCCGATTTCATTCGTTGATGCACAAGGTGATCAAAATAATAGAGAAGAATTACTTGCCGGTGGTGGCGCTATTAAAGTTCCGTGTTTACGAATTGAAGAAAACAACGAAATCACCTGGATGTATGAATCTAACTCTATAATCAGTTATTTGAATGGTCGTTTTGACGACACACTAAATATGGATGATCAATCGAGTACAGCAATCCATTAAATTTATTTTAATGTAAGTTCATAACACGTTATAGTCCGGCATGACTTTACCGTCTGAGATAATTATTAAGCAAACACAATGCTGGATAAGTAATATCATTGTTGCTTATAATGTTTGCCCATTTGCTAAACGCGAATTAGAACGTAACCGAATTTTTTATCAGGTTTGTAGTCACACTACTTTAGCTGATGCTCTCGATGTTTTAATAGCAGAATGTACCAGACTGGATGCTAATCCTGACATTGAAACGTCATTCGTAATTTATTCACATAATTTCACAGATTTTTTTCATTTTCTTGAATTAGTTGATTTTTCAAATGAATTATTAGTTAGTCAGGGCTATGAGGGTATCTATCAAATTGCCAGTTTTCACCCGGACTATTGCTTTAATGAAACATCACAAGATGATCCATCTAATTTTACTAATCGTTCGCCATACCCAATGTTACATTTGTTACGCGAATCAAGTATGACTAAAGCATTAGAGAATTATCAGGAACCCGATAAAATTCCAGTGCGAAATATAGCGAAATTCCGTGAATTAGGTAACACTGTATTCCAGGAAATATTAGATAATTGTAAGAAAAATTCCAGAGAATAAATTGATAAAAAAGAGGTCAGGGAACTAATGTCTCTACTAAAGGTGAGTGAGTTAGCGCTTTACCCCGTGAAATCATGTGCACAAATCACGGTTAATGCAACTAGAGTAGATAATTTTGGTTTGCAGAATGATCGACGCTGGATGGTGGTTGATCAACAGGGAAAATACATTACTCAGCGTCAACAATCGCGAATGTGTTTAATTCAGGTTGAATTAATTAAAACAGAGTCGTCAAATTCAAAACACGACTATTCAATTCGTTTAACTGCACCGGATATGCCGGCGCTAAATGTTGTTATTCCAGGCTCACCGACTAGCTTAAAAGTTAAAATTTGGCATGATAACTGTAATGCTTTTGATTGTGGCCCTGAAGCTGCTCAGTGGTTATCGCGATTTTTAATGGTGCCGTGTCAATTGGTTTTTTTCCCTGAAAATGAAATTAGACAGGTTGATGTTAATTTTGCCGATGCGGGTGATAGAACGGCTTTTAGTGATGGTTTTCCATTATTGCTTATTTCAGAGGCATCGCTGGATAATTTAAACAGTAAACTTGATGTTGCAATTCCAATGAAACGCTTTAGACCCAATATCGTTGTTACTGGTTGTAATCCATTTGATGAAGATAACTGGAAAATGTTGCGCATTGGTGAACTACTTTTACGTGTGGTGAAGCCGTGCAGTCGTTGTGTTATACCCAGCATCGATACCGAAACAGGTGAGCGTGGTAATGAGCCAACAAAAACGCTACTAACTTTTCGTAAACACAATACTAAAATATTTTTTGGACAAAATGTTATCGCAAGCAATCCTGGAAATATTGCAGTTGGTGATACAGTTGAAATAATAAACTAAAAATGACTGTATTTGGTATTGAAGATAATTAGTTGTAGATTATTTCTCTAATGTTTCTATACTTAAGATAACAATTATTAATTTTTTATTAAATGGATTGTAATATTGAAAGGCTATTTTAAAAATTTAATTTTTTTTATTTTGGGGTTATCTTTTATCATCGTGAGTGCATCCTGTAGCTCAATGGACAGTATTATGGGGCCGGAAGGGGATACGGCTGCCAAACCCATGATAGCCAAAATTGAAAAATACAAAGAAAATAATGGTCATTATCCAGAATCCCTGATGAAACTTATACCGAAATACATGCACAACTATGATTTTCAGGCTTTCAAATATAATTATAACCAGGCTCAGGGACAAAAACTGGAGAAGTACATTCAGCAAGGTTTAATTGCTGAAGGACAAGGTGAAGGTTATGTGTTAAAAGTTCGATTTCAACGACACTCTGCTGAATGCACTTATATTAATGGACAACGTAAATCCTGTCATTATATCGGATATAATTAGTTATTTAACTTTCATACCGGCTTGTGCACCATCATCAGGTGACAGAATCCATAAATCTTTTCCTCCGGGGCCGGCAGCCAGTACCATTCCCTCAGATAAACCAAAACGCATTTTACGCGGTTTTAGATTGGCAACCATCACGGTGTGTTTACCAATGAGTTGTTCCGGAGTATAAGCCGATTTAATTCCAGCAAAGACATTTTTAGTTTGGCCACCTAAATCAAG
>JBGMRJ010000019.1:1313-32678 GCA_048061315.1 Gammaproteobacteria bacterium | reverse complement strand
CCCATAAATACCCCAAATTTTTCATACCTTACAAACTGTATCGGCAAGCAATTTAGAATTTGAAGAATTTATTCGGGAAAGTTAAATATTAATTAGCGATGGACTAATTATTTCCATAGCTAATATAGGTGATTATTATTATTAATTATTCAAGGCAAGTTACCCTAGGAGGATATGCAAAAGACCGGACTCGAACCAGTACAGCTTGCGCTACTTACCTGCCGAGACAAATCTTTTTACTATTCCAAAAATTATGGGATTATCAAGTGTATCGATTTTAGTAATATAGAAACACTTGAATTTTACATTTCCCAATAACTTATAATCTAAATTAGCAACTAAAGCTTTCTGTCATGATCTAATGTTTTATTTAATTTACTTCGACTCAATTGTAATACAGCCAAAATTAAAAACAAAATAAATAACGGATCGAATTTTGATGTTTTATTGAAACTACAACCGCCACTACTGCTACTAGTAGCAGGATTCGAAGCAGGTTGTTCTGACGGTGGCGTACCAGTAGTTTCTTTAACCGTTACTTGAACCTTAGATACATCTTGTAGACCAATGGAGTCTGTAATAGTGAGTTGAAATGTGAGCACCCCAGCTACAGATGGCGCA
The DNA here is from genome assembly GCA_048061315.1 of Gammaproteobacteria bacterium. Lineage (GTDB taxonomy): Bacteria > Pseudomonadota > Gammaproteobacteria > UBA6429 > Thiohalophilaceae > CAYQUC01. Next base: position 32,057 of record JBGMRJ010000019.1, on the reverse strand, counting down.
GTAAAAACTGGCTTAGCTATTGTTGAATCATTTAATATGACAGTCGTAGTGGGAAGTTCAATCCAACTATATTGACTGATGCCATTAATCGCTTGGCTAACTGAACCATCCAGTGTTACAACACTATCGATTAAAACTTCCTGATCCAATCCTGCAACTGCAACTGGCGAGGTATCTCTAACTTCATAGGCACCTATATCACAACGTGAACTACCAATACCGCCATCACTATGGCGATCAAAACCACGTTGATCAGTAGCCAATGGATTAACACCTCCTTCATCCATACAGCCATTTGAATTTCCTGCATCAATTGCCAGACTGCCACTCTTTAAAGCATGTGTTTTAGTCGCTCCACCATTATCAGCTAATATATCCAAACCAGGATCAATCACATTTGTTGAGGTTCCAATAACATTACCAATGCCATCTATAATATTACAATTTGTTCTATCACCAAGGATATTATGGCCAATCAAATTTAATTGTAAAACAGAACTTGGATTGATCGAAAATCTAACAGCACAATCAGGAGCATTAAGTGAACCTGGATTAAAGTCAACATTACCCGCTATAATACTATTTATTGCTGTTAGAACGGCGGTATTAGCAATCCCAATATTAATTCCACCACCCCAACCTGAACCATCCACATCAGCATCTGCAGAGTTATTAGTTATTGTGGTATTAAATAGAGAAATATTTTGTGCTGCTAAAGAGTCAATACCGCCACCACTACCAAACGTACTATTTCCGCTAATAGTACTATTAACAATAGCTAAAGTGACATTGGCTCCGATATAAATACCGCCACCCGCTGACGTTGCGAGATTATTATTGACTGTACTGTTGAGAATAGTGATTATGCCTCCAGCAAGCCTAATACCACCACCTAAAGAACTGCTATTGTTACGAATAGTTGAGTCTTTAATTGTAAGCGAGGCCATTGGTGTCTGCGATAAAAAAACTATTCCCCCTCCTCCTATTGTTGCATTAGGGTTTGTGGAATCAACTCTTGGATTATTCTTCTCAATAATGCTATTAGAAATAATAACACTGGAGTTTCCCGATGTAGGGGGAAGAATATAAATGCCCCTATCACTCGAACTGTTACCAGTTACAACGACATTATTTAAATTGAGATTTGATATACCAAACGCTTGAACTGCACCATCAGCCGCATTTTTCATTAGAATATTTGAAATTGTAACTGTAGAGGTAGTTTCAGCTTGTGTTATATAAAAAACATTACCCACTGCATTAGCATTAACTATAGTGGTTATCGGGTCAGCACCAATTATTTCAAGACTGTTGCTTATTCTAAATCGCTGAATACCTAATGGACTCTCTTGTATGTATTCCCCGGAAGGAAGATTAATGACATCGGCATCCGGTAATTTATTGGCTTCTTCTAATGCGGCTCTAAGTGTGCATTTTAATTCTGGTGCCGGTGATTGACATATACCATCGCCTGGAATCGCATCGTGAAGATCTAATATTGAATCGACAGTGAACTCTGTCGCATAAAGACTCTGCGATAAAAACAAACCACAAATAAAACCGAGTATACTAATTATTTTTTGTGTGAAATATATTCCATGACTCATAGCAATCTCCCTTATATTAATATTATTGATAAATTATAGAGCTATTAACTGAATACAATATGAACTGTAAATTAAATATGGATTTTATAAACCCTTAGAAATGATAACGAAAAATAATTTCAGCTTTTGTATTTATATAAGTATTATTAGTGCTGTCATTCACAGGAATCCCATTAGAAGTTGAAGTATCCTTAACATCAAAATTTGCATATTCTATTGAAAAATCAAGACCTGCACTGAATTTTAATGATAGAAAATATTCGGCACCCAATGTAGGTGCGATATAAAATCCTGTCCATTTTACTTGACTAGAAGAATTTGTTCTAATATATTTTCGATTTAGTGTAAAATACCCTCCTCTTACACCATAATATATAATTGTCTTATTTGTTATTTTTGATTTTTTAAAAACCCCTAAACCCAAATTATAGTCGTCAGAAGTAAAGTCTGTTGCGGTTGATTCAGAATCAGGTTTTATATTATTAACCGACAATGAAAAAGAAGGCTCAAAAATATAATTTTTTGTATTTATTGGGAAATAAATTGTAGGACTGGAGTTTATTGAAGCACCTAATCCATACGTTGTTTCTTCCGCATACGTATTAGTTGAAAAAAGTAAAGGTGCTAAAACTACAATATAAATAAAATATGATTTCATAATAATCCTTTATTATTGGGAGCTAATTTTCTATTAGTAATCAGATGGAATTTTTTTGAAAGGAATTATGACTATTCAGCACTACATAAATTAGATCAAGGTACTGGCGAAACAATCCTAGTCTCTTATTATTCCACTATCCGTGTGTAATATTTTAAGGTGTTGCTAAAAACCAGATTACTATAAAAAGTAAGTTGGTTCAATAGAACCGAAACTCTATTGAACTTTATGTTAAATATATAGTTAATGAAATAGAAATTAAATAATGCTGTATCTAGAAATGGTATTAAAAGTTTTAATACTTCGCCATGATAAATAAGGTTTGTATTCAACAAGTCGATTTGTAAAACAAAAATAACTAATGGTAATTAAAGTGAAGTGCAGTTTTGTTAAGATAATAATATCTTTAATGTGATGATTTTTTGCAGATCAGATCTTACATTTGGCACACAAGTAATTTCAATCTCTAAAATAATTTAAAGTTGATTTTATTCTTTTATATTTTGATTCATTCAAAATAAGATGGTGCCGAAGACTGGACTCGAACCAGCACAGCTTGCGCTACTACCCCCTCAAGGTAGCGTGTCTACCAATTTCACCACTTCGGCTTTTGATTACGCTATTTAGCAGGTGCAGTCGCTGGTTTCTCACCGGGAATTATGCTGCTGCTATCTGGCGTTTTTGTTTCTGAGGTGTCAGATTTACTGTTTGCTGGAGCTGAACCCATATCTGCGCCCTTATCAGAACCCATATTTGATCCTGGAATCAAAGTATCTGATTTAGGTGTGTTGATAATTTCTGTTTTTGGTTGCGTATCCGACATTGAATCTGTTGCACTAACGGGCCCAGTTGAGGTCGATGTCACCAGGAAGGCTAATGTTAAACTGGTAACAAAAAATAATGCCGCTATGACACCTGTGGCTCGTGACATAAATGATGCCGATCCTTGACTACCAAAAACAGTATTGGATGCGCCACTGCCAAATGCAGCCCCCATCTCGGCACCTTTACCTTGTTGAATAAGAACCAATCCAACCAGACTAATTGACAGGATTACGTGAATTATTAAGATAGCATTATGTAACATGTATTTTATCTATTCCGATTTAAATAATTTAATAATTAAAATAGGGTAATTAAGCTTTACCAGCTCGACAAATTGCTAAAAAGTCATCCGGTTTTAAGGATGCTCCACCAATTAAACCACCATCAATATCGTCCATAGCGAATAGTTCAACAGCATTACCACCATTAACACTACCACCATATAGAATCTGAACTTTCTCTGCGATTGCTTTATCCTGCTCGGCTATCATTCCCCGAATGAACGCATGCACGGCCTGCGCCTGATCAGGCGAAGCTGTTTTACCGGTGCCAATGGCCCAAACCGGTTCATAAGCAATAACACAATCTGCTAATGCAGCAATACCTTCCAAATCGATAACTGCTTTTAGTTGACGAGCTACAACTTCTTCAGTGACGCCCGATTCGCGCTCTTCAAGTAATTCACCTACACACAGTATTGGAATCATGCCAGCAGCGCGTGTTGCTGCAAATTTTTTGGCTACCAGTTCATCACTTTCTTTATAAATATCACGACGCTCTGAATGACCAACAATGACATACTCAACTGCAAAATCCTTCAACATTGTTGTGGAAATTTCACCGGTAAATGCACCCTTTTCATTCTCATTAACGTCTTCGGCACCTAAGGAAATTTTACTGCCTTCAAGCTGAGACTGGACATCTGAAATGTAAATTGCGGGAGCACAAACTGCAACCTGACACACTACATCACCCATTCCGGCATTGATACCATCAAGCAATACCTTGATACTATCGCGAGTTCCATTCATTTTCCAATTACCGGCTACCAGGGTTGTGCGCATAAATTTACCTATTAATGATTGAGCGAGAGAAACAAAATTAAGCGCGAAATAGTAACCGCCAAAGACAAAAAAATCAATGACCTAGGCGTTTTTGGCCGAAATTTAATTACTGTTTAAAATGAGGTTATTTCGAGAATATACAGCTTACTTATTGATAACTAAGCTAATTCACCCGTGAATTAGCTTAGTTCAGTTTCGAGATTATCAAATTGACTGTTATTTTTTAATTTAAAGCCGAGTTAACAACATCCGCCAGGGTTTCGGCTATCTGCAACACCTGGCTATTATCCTGCCCCTCAACCATCACACGAATCACGGGCTCAGTGCCAGATGGCCTTAATAAAACACGACCGGTATCCTTTAACTCGGTTTCAGCCTGTTTTACAGCTGACTGCACCTTATCTGATTCATCCGGATTAAACCGCTCTTTTAGTCGGACATTAATCATGTGTTGGGGATATTTCTGCATTCCCTCTAATAATTCATGCAAATCTTTACCCGAATTTACCATGGCGCTCAAAACCTGAAGGGCTGATATTATGCCATCACCGGTTGTGGTTTGATCCAGGCAAATAATGTGTCCTGAGGACTCTCCACCCAATTTCCAGTCGTTCTGGTGCAACATCTCCATCACATAACGATCACCGACATTAGCACGTTTGAAATCGATATCGAGTTTTGCCAAAGCATGCTCTAAGCCCAAATTACTCATTGAAGTACCAACAACCCCGCCCCCCAGAGTACCTTGCTCTTTCCGGTCTCGGGCGATGACATAAAGAATTTCATCACCATCAACCTGTTTACCGTTTCGATCAACCATAATTAACCGATCGCCATCACCGTCTAACGCAATTCCAAGATCGGCATGATGGGCACAAACAATGGTTTGTAACCGCGCTGTGTCGGTCGCACCACAGGCGAGATTGATATTCAAGCCATCCGGTTCGTTACCCATACAGATAACTTCAGCACCTAATTCCATTAATACATGTGGTGCAATGTGATAAGTCGCACCATTAGCACAATCCACCACAATTTTTAAGCCATTGAGTTTTTTCTGTGCATGGTAGGTCGATTTACAAAATTCAATATAACGCCCACCGGCATCTTCAATACGTATTGCCTTACCTAAATTGGCAGAATCGTTGGTTTCAAGTGTTTTTTCCAGTTCTGCTTCAATAGCCAGTTCAACAGCATCGTCCAGTTTCGTACCTTCACTGGAGAAAAACTTTATTCCATTATCATCATAGGGATTATGTGAGGCACTAATGACAATTCCACCATGGGCGGATAAAGTTCGGGTTAAATAAGCAATTCCGGGCGTCGGCATCGGCCCAAGTAGATGAATATCAACACCGGCACTGGACAATCCAGCTTCCAGAGCGGATTCAAACATATAACCCGAGATACGCGTATCTTTGCCAATAAGAACTTTGGCATCAGCGACATTCGCCAATACACGACCAACCGCCCAACCCAGTTTCAACATAAAGTCCGGGGTAATTGGATGCTTACCAACATGACCGCGAATACCGTCTGTACCAAAATATTTCTTTTTCATTTATAAATTGTCCTGCTTAATCTTTACTCTATTACCCGGTTATTGTGCACTTTGAGTGGCCTGGATCACTTTAATAACATCAATTGTTTCAGCCACATCATGTACTCTAACTATAGATGCTCCACTCAATACTGCCAATGTTGCCAGAGCCAGACTCCCGGCAAGGCGATTTTCAACAGTACGATCCGTTATACTGGCCAACATCGATTTTCGAGACAAGCCAGCTAAAATGGGTTGTCCCAGCGATTTAAATTCTTTCAAATATTTTAATAACACCAAATTATCATTCACTGTTTTCCCAAAACCAAACCCAGGATCGATAATAATTTTAGTTTGATTGATACCTGCTTGTAGGCAACATTCGATACGTTGCTGTAAAAACACTTTAATATTTTTCACAACATCAGAATACTGAGGTGATTGTTGCATGGATTTTGGTAAACCTTGCATGTGCATCAAACAAACAGACACGTTTAGCTGACTAACAATCTCAACCGCCGAATCAGCCTGAAGCGCATTAACATCATTCACCAAACTTGCACCAGCGTTGACAGCTTGTTGCATTACTTCAGGCTTACTGGTGTCAATTGAAATAACAACATCACTATTTTGTTTTATTTTTTCGATTATAGGGATAACTCTATCAAGTTCTTCAGTCACAGAAACTGCAGCCGCACCGGGTCGGGTTGATTCACCACCAACATCTATAATCGTTGCACCCTGTGCGATCATTTTCAGTGCGTGTTGTAAACCTGAATCGAGATTGCTGTATTTTCCACCATCAGAAAATGAATCGGGGGTTACATTTAACACCCCCATCACCGTAATAGTTTCCGATACGTTTTCAAACATGGTTTTCAGGATTTTAATTTTTTTGTAGCAGTTTCGATCAGTAAATTTAAAGTCGACTCCATGTGCCTAGCAATACTGGCTTGTTGCTCAAGATTGGCATCTTTGTTCACTTTACAGGGGGCGCCCACTGCAATTACAATTTTAGAAAACGGTTTTGGAATGATAAATTGATCCCAGGATTTTAGTTTCCAGAATGAACTTGCTGCAAACGCAATCGGCAGCATCGGTGCCTTAGTGAGTTGCGCTAACAACACAGCACCGGGTTTAAATTTGAATATCGGACCAGTTGGACCATCCGAGGTATTAACCGGTGAGATTCCCTCTTTAGTAATGACTTGATACAAATCGCGCATTGCCCGTGCTCCGGTTCGATTACTGGAACCACGAATAGCATGAGCCCCCCACGATTGAACAATACGTGCCGGCACTTCACCATCAACAGAAGGGCTGATTAAAAAACCCAGCTTCAATCCTTTATCTTTAAGCGTTAAAGCATAGTATGAACCAAATACATGTTGTTGATGCCAATAGCACAATATAGCCGGTTGCTCCGATTCTATAATGGCATCACCGTGTTCAGCGCCGAGAATCTCAACTGAACAGGTTTTCCATAGGAATTTCAATATCCCACTAATCAGTGGTCGTAATATTTTATAGGCTAAATTGCGTTTCCAGTTTAATTTTCGAGCCATTTCTGAATCTCTTATTTATTGTTATGTTTCCAGATTATCCAATCATCGTTATATAAATTCACTATTTCTGCAAATTTTAATGCCCTATACCGATTAGACTATTTCAATCATACGTGAATCTCATATATAGTATCATTGTTTCATACATTTTAATCGCTACCGAGTTTAATACGCAATTCTAATACTGACTTAACGACACTGATGACAGCTAAAACCAACGAAACCGTAATACTACCTCCCGGGCCAGCAGAGAAGTTTGATCTCAATACCACCCCGGAATCTTTTGAATTTATCAAATCACTGATGATGGACTACCCGGATATTTGTCGAATCCAGTCACCTACCCGGGAAAGCGATAGTTATCTAGTGAATGACCCGGAATACCTAAAACACATACTCGTTAAAAATTACGAAAATTATAAAAAAGGCATCGGTTTTAGCCGGGTTAAAATGTTACTGGGGAATGGTATTATCGTTAGTGATGGTCCATTTTGGCGACGCCAACGGCGCATGATGCAACCGGCGTTCACCCGAAAAGTCATTGCAAAACTAAGCCACCAGATTCAACAATGCAATCAACGATTATTTGTTGATTGGACAGAAAAAGCCAAAACAAATCAGACTATTGATATTACTCAAGTGTCCAGTGAATTGTCGCTCGAAATAGTTATGCGGGCAATATTGTCAGATGATCTCGACACCCTGATTAAAGAACAAAATGGAAACCCGTTTAGCTTTTTAACCGATGACTTTACCCGGGATTTAAAAGTAGTTTTGAAATTTCGCGAAGTCTCAAAATTATTACTAAACATAATTAATTACCGCCGCGAACAACAACCGGATCGAGTAGACTTTTTAGCAATGTTTATGGACTCACGTGACAAAGAAACCGGTGAAGCCATGAGTGATAAAGAATTACTCGATGAACTCATGACCTTGATTGTTGCCGGGCATGAAACCAGTGCAATCACATTAAACTGGACCTGGTATTTTATTTCACTGCATCCTGAAGTAGAACACAAAGTGCATCAGGAAGTAGATGCTAGTGTTAACGTTGGTAAGTTCCCTGAATTTGATGAGCTTGATAAGTTACCGTATATCAAACAGGTTGTTGAAGAAGCCTTGCGCTATTACCCACCGGTATGGATGTTTAGTCGTAAAGCCATTAACGATGACACCTTAGGCGATTACTTTGTACCGGCAGGTACCGACATCTTTATTGCCCCCTATTTTTTACACCGACATCCCGATTACTGGGCAGATGCCGAAACATTTGACCCGGAACGATTTACGGAAGCCGCAGTAAAAAAACAACATAAAAATGCCTACATCCCATTTTCAGCCGGCCCAAGACGCTGTATTGGTGATTTCTTTGCTACTATTGAAATGCAAATTCACATTGGCTTAATGGCACGATCGTTTAAACTGGAGTATATTCCGGATGCAGCTATTAAACTTGATCCGGATGTTAATTTACGCACCCGAAATCCCATTTTAATGAAAATAACAAATAGATAATAAACATCATTATGCCAGACTATAAAACACTAATTGACACCTTAACCATTAATAAAGACAGTAACAAATTCATAACACATATCAACGGTAGCGATAGCGAAACAGAAATCAGTTATGCACAACTCTATGATCGAGCCTTAAGCGTACTGCATCAACTGCAATCAAAAGGTTTAAAAGTCGGTGATGAATTAATTATTTTCACAAAAGATAACATTGCATTTATTGATATTTTTTGGGCCTGTTTGTTTGGTGGCATAATCCCGGTACCAGTTGCTGTCGGGATAAGTGATGAACATCGCAGTAAATTATTTAAAATTTTCAACAAACTAAAAAATGGTTACTTTATTGCAAACAACGACAGTATTGAACGCTTAACTAATTTTGCAAAAACGCATGATTCAACAGCAACTCTGAATAATTTAAATTCAAAAACTCTATCAATTGAAGACATCATTATTGATGATAACAAAGGCGAAATACATCAACCGCAACCTGACGACATTGCCTTTATTCAATTTTCATCCGGCTCTACCAGCGATCCAAAAGGTGTGGTGCTGACACATAACAATATAATTTCGAATTTAAAAGCCATCGATATTGGCACTGTTTATACTAAAGACGATATTAGTTTAGGCTGGATGCCGCTAACCCATGATCTGGGCTTAATTGGTTTTCATTTAAACATGCTGGCTTGTAATATAAATCAGTGTTTGATTCCAACCGATTTATTTAGTCGCCGACCATTACTGTGGATGCAAAAAACCAGTAGCAAAAAAGCGACGATACTGTGCTCCCCCAATTTTGGTTACAAACATTTCTTAAAAGCATTAGGCGATAAAACATTGGATAATGTTGACTTGTCCTGTGTACGCGTTATTTATAATGGTGCTGAACCAATATCGGTCGATCTCTGCGATGAGTTTTTAACGAAACTCGCCAGTTACGGTTTAAAACAAAATACCATGTTTACCGTTTATGGGCTTGCAGAAGCAACATTAGCTGTCGCATTCCCGGTTCCGGGTGAAAAACACCGATCAGTCTATATTGATAGGCATCAATGCCGCATAGCTGACCAGGTTGCATTTATCGATAAAAATCACGATGATGCACTGGCCTTTGCCATTGAAGGAAAACCTGTTTTAAATTGCCTGGTAAAAATCACTGATGACAGTAATACCACCTTAAACGAAGATACTATCGGCGAGGTTCAAATTAAAGGACCTAATGTGACGCAAGGTTATTATCTTAATGAACAAGCCAACATAACGGCTCTCACAGGGGATGGCTGGCTCAATACTGGCGATTTGGGTTTTTTACATGAGGATGAATTAATAATTATCGGTAGAACCAAAGACATCATTTTTGCTCACGGTCAAAATTATTATCCTCATGATATTGAAAATATCGCATTACAACACGATCAAATTGAGCTCGGAAAAATAGTCGCCTACGGCATTCGCCAGGATAAAGAACAACGTGATGAATTAATCATTTTTATTTTATACCGAAAAGATATTGAAAGCTTTGCCGTTCTTGCGCGGGAAGTAGCCAAAATAATCAATGAACAATCAGGGTTGGAGGCCGATCACATTATTCCGGTGAAACGTATCCCAAAAACAACCAGTGGTAAAGTTCAACGACGCTTATTAGGCGATGAATATACCAATGGTGAATTTGATGACATCATTACACAGATGGATGCACTCAATGCTGCAGAACATGTCGAAATAGATGAAGACATGACATCACGTGAACAGGAACTAAAAGAAATGTGCCAGTCTGTTTCAAGTGATATTATATTAAACATTAATGACAATTTTTTTGACGCCGGAATCAGTTCATTAACACTTGCCGAGATACATCAAAAAATTGATGAAAAATATCCTGAGGTTGTTGATATTATCGATTTATTTGAATATCAAACTATAAAAGAATTAGCGGTGTTTATGGATTCTAAAATGTAACAATAATAATGACTTTAATAAAAAAGCAGCCAAAAGGCTGCTTTTTGTTTTTTAAACTATATAAATTTAATGCTGCCCTGCAGTACCACCAATGGTGCCGCTAGGTTTCTTTTCTTTTTTCGAAGCGGCACTACTACTACCGCTATCGTCAGGAGAAGAATCATCATCAGACCAATCACTGGGCGGTTGTGGATCTTTACCATCCATAATGTCTTTTATTTGATCCGAGTCAATCGTTTCATACTTCATGAGCGCATCAGTCATGGCGTGTAATTTATCTAAATTCTCAGTTAATATATCCTTTGCGCGTTGATAATTTCTATCAACAATAGCTCGAATTTCCTCATCGATAAGATGCGTAGTTTCATCGGATACATTTTTATGCTGTGCTACGGAATGTCCCAGGAATACTTCACCTTCTTCTTCACTGTATGTCATCGGACCTAATCGTTCGGATAAACCCCATTTAGTGACCATATTACGCGCCAGCTCAGTTGTTCGCTGAATATCATTCGATGCGCCGGTAGTCACTTTTTCAGCACCAAAAATAATTTCTTCTGCTAATCGACCACCAAACAAACTGCAAATAGAACTTTCTAATCGCTCTTTACTGTAACTATAACGATCTTCTTCCGGTAGAAACATGGTAACCCCAAGTGCCCGACCACGAGGAATAATGGTGACCTTATAAACCGGATCGTGCGATGGTACTTTTAAACCAACAATAGCATGCCCTGCTTCATGATAGGCAGTATTGCGTTTTTCAGCTTCGCTCATTACCATCGATTTACGTTCAGCACCCATCATAATTTTATCTTTGGCTTTTTCCATATCGTCCATGTCGACTAAACTCTTATTGCCTCGCGCTGCGAATAATGCGGCTTCATTAATCAGATTGGCTAAATCAGCACCCGAGAAACCGGGGGTACCTCGTGCGATAATGGATGCTTTAACATTGTCATCAATTGGAACTTTGCGCAAATGGACTTTTAGAATTTGTTCTCGACCGCGAATATCCGGTAGTGGTACGACAACTTGACGATCAAATCGTCCCGGACGTAGTAAAGCCGGATCCAGTACATCCGGTCTATTGGTTGCAGCTATAACAATAACACCGTCGTTAGCTTCAAAGCCGTCCATTTCGACTAACAATTGGTTCAAGGTTTGTTCACGTTCATCATGACCTCCCCCTAATCCGGCACCACGGTGTCGACCCACAGCATCGATTTCATCAATGAATATAATACAAGGAGCATGTTTCTTGCCTTGCTCAAACATATCACGCACACGTGAAGCACCCACACCCACAAACATCTCAACAAAGTCAGAACCTGAAATCGTAAAAAATGGCACTTTAGCTTCACCAGCAATCGCTTTTGCCAATAAGGTTTTACCAGTGCCCGGTGCTCCAACTAGTAATACACCACGCGGAATTTTACCGCCTAATTTCTCGAATTTACCCGGATCACTTAAAAATTCAACTAATTCAGAAACTTCTTCTTTGGCTTCTTCGACACCAGCCACATCTGAGAATGTAATTTTGATTTGATCTTCACCTAGCAAACGCGCCCGACTCTTACCAAACGACATGGCACCTTTACCGCCACCACCTTGCATCTGGCGCATAAAGAAAACCCACAAACCAATAATGATGATAAAAGGAAACATTTGATATAACAGAGGTAACCAGATAGAAGTCTCTCTGGGTTTTGCACTGTATTTAATACTACTTTGTTCAAGCAAGCCAATAATAGTATTGTTATCAGTTTCAGGACTATAGGTTTTAAATTCTCCGCCACCAATATAGGTACCGTATAATTCTTTATCCTGGAATGTTACTTCCTGAACTTTACCATTTTTGACATTGGCTATAAATTCAGAATAATCAATATCAACTGATTTAGTACGGGTGCTTAAATTGGCAAAGACCGACATTAATATAATCGCAATCACTACCCACAAGATGATATTTTTTGTTAAATCATTCAAAGTATTACCCCAACACTATTTGGTTATTTCGTTCCATCGTTAAATTTTAAGCTATATTTGTTCAGAATATAACGGCTTATTTCAATTTATAATGAGTCATTATAACTATATATTGTAACTTCTCGCTAGTAAGTATACCTCGGAAGATCGAGTTCTCGATGCTTCCGGTTTTCGTACCACAACCTTTGCGAATTTAGTGCGCAATTCACGCACATAATCATCAAATCCTGAGCCATGAAAAACTTTGATCAAAAAGTCCCCATTATTTTTGAGGACTTTCTCCGCGGTATACAATGCCAACTCACATAAATACATTGCCTTTGGTGCATCAATGGCTTTTACACCACTAATATTGGGTGCCATATCGGATAAAACAAGGTCAACCGGATGATTATTTAGCACTTTTTTAACTGCCAATTCAGTCGCTTCATCAGTGAAATCTCCCGGCACGTAAGTCATCCCTGCCATACTATCGACCGGCAGGATATCCTGAGCAATAACATGGCCTTTATCCCCAACAATGCTGGCTGTAACCTGAGACCAGCCACCTGGTGCTGCACCTAGGTCAACTACCCACATGCCGGGTTTTATGATCTGGTCCTTTTTCTGGATTTCCAGCAATTTATACACAGCACGGGATCGATAGCCCTCTTCCTGAGCCCGTTTTACAAACGGATCATCAAAATGCTCTTTTAACCATGCTTTGCTTTGTTTACTCTTTGCCATAGGTGAAAATTATAATTTCTATTAAGCAATTTAGCATGCTAATATTCGTTCTTTTAGCAATTAAATTCTGACTAGAGCCTAATTTCAGTGTCAAAAATCACTTCAAAGCAACGTAAATTTCTCAAAGCAAAAGCCCATAATCTAAAACCAGTGGTCATGATTGGTGCCGCGGGTTTAACTGACAATATTCATACTGAAATCAATATCGCTTTGGAACATCACGAATTAATAAAAGTTCGCTTAACAGCAAACAAAGACTCACGAGACGAAATGGTTAAAACCATCTGCTTAACTGCAAACGCAATTGCAGTACAAACTATTGGTCATATTCTGGTTTTGTTCAAAAAAGTTCGGGAACCTAAAATACTTTTGCCAAAAAATTAAAACAAATTATTTATTTTAAACCTCTACCCAGCCCAAAAACCACTAATACCAAACCACCCAAACTATTAATTAAAAATAATACTGAGCTCACACCATGCAGTCGTCCAAAGTTTTTTGCGGCTTCACCCACTAAACCAGCTTCTCGCATTTCGCTCATCATAGGTTGTAATATAAATTGCCCTATTAAAATAATGATCAGCATTGTGATTAATACCCAGCTTTGCCAATGCATTTTCGAGATGCAGTTTTTACCAAATTGCACGAATTGACCAGCCAATAACGTAACCGAACAAAAAATACCAACAAAACTCATTATTGAAAATAATCGACCGGCAATGGAACCTGCAAGTGCGCGATCGTCAAGAAGTGCAAACAGGGTTGGAGCAACGATATAACCAACAGCCCACATGCCACCGATCCAGATGGTTAATAAGATACGCTCACTAATGTTATACATATTTATGCGAATTATAGTAATTTTACGGAAATTATTTCTAATTCTTTATCACCACCAGGCGTTTTAATATCAACAACATCGCCCTCTTCCTTGCCGATTAATGCCCGTGCGATTGGAGAATTAATATTAATCTTGCCCTGTTTTATATTGGCTTCATCTTCACCGACTATATGATAAGTCATCTCAGAATCATCGGCTAAATCAATAAGCTCGACAGTTGCACCGAAAATAACTTTTCCGGTTGCTGTCATTGTCGCTACATCAATGATCTGTGCATTACTCAACTTGCCTTCAATTTCCTGAATACGGCCTTCTGCGAAACTTTGTTGTTCTCGAGCAGCATGATATTCAGCATTTTCTTTTAAATCGCCGTGTTCTCTGGCTGTTGCAATGGCTTTAATAATTTGCGGACGCTTAATTTGCTTAAGTTCAGTAAGTTCTTCCTGTAACTTTTCAGCACCTTGTTTGGTTATCGGTACTTTATTCATATCGTAAGCTCCTGATGTAAGTCTTGTAATCGATTAACTGATCCTGCAAGTATTACTTTATCTTCTGAGTTATGTTTTTCATTTTCTGCATCTTGATAGTTCCTTTGGTATTCCATAGCAACACAAAATGCATCTCCACCAGCCAAAGTTGTAGTATAAGTTACTTTATATTGTAACGCTTTACTTCGAATCGTAGCTGAATCCGCAATTGCTTGACGACCTTCGGTGGTATTGATAATAAAGTCTATTTCTTTATTTTTAATCATGTCAACAATGTGAGGGCGTCCTTCCATAACTTTGTTAACTGTTTTGCATTCAAGACCTGTTTCATTGATTAAACGTGCTGTTCCTTTAGTTGCAACCAATTCAAAACCATAACCTAATAATTTTTTAGCTATTGCCACAATACCTTTTTTATCTGCATCACGGATACTGAGAAAAACGCGGCCACCTTCGGGTATTTTTTCGCCTGCAGCATACAGTGATTTCGCAAAAGCCTCACCAAATGTACTGCCAACCCCCATCACTTCACCAGTTGATTTCATCTCTGGCCCTAAAATAGAATCAACACCCGGGAATTTAACGAATGGAAAAACCGACTCTTTTACTGAAAAATACGATGGAACAATTTCCTTGGTGATACCCTGCTCTTTTAAAGATTTGCCCGTCATACAGCGTGCCGCAATTCGAGCCCAGGGTAATCCTGTTGCTTTTGACACAAACGGTATGGTTCGTGATGCACGTGGATTCACTTCAAGAATATAGACCGTATCTTTTTGAATGGCAAATTGAGTATTCATTAAGCCAATAACATTTAACGCTTTTGCCATTGCAGTTACTTGCACACGTAATTTATCCTGAATTTCTTTTGATAAACTGTAAGGTGGTAATGAACAAGCAGAATCACCTGAGTGAACTCCAGCTTGTTCGATGTGTTGCATAATTCCAGCAATGATTACATCCGAGCCATCACATACTGCATCAACATCAACTTCAATGGCATCATCGAGAAAACGATCCAGTAATACCGGTGAATCATTAGAAACTTTAACAGCTGTTTTCATATAATGATTTAACTCTTCATCATTATAAACAATTTCCATTGCACGACCACCCAGTACATATGAAGGACGTACCACAATCGGATAACCAATTTCAGATGCCTGTGCAACTGCTTCAATCGGATCAGTCGCCAATCTGTTTGGTGGTTGTAATAGTTTTAAATCGTGTATCATTTCCTGAAAACGTTTTCTATCTTCCGCCATATCAATTGAGTCTGGCGATGTGCCAATAATGGGAACGCCAGCTGCTTCAAGGTCACGCGCCAGTTTTAATGGGGTTTGTCCACCATATTGAACAATGACACCTTTAGGATTTTCGATGCGCACAATTTCCAGCACGTCTTCCAGAGTCAATGGCTCAAAGTACAAGCGATCTGAGGTGTCATAGTCGGTTGATACCGTTTCAGGATTACAATTAACCATAATAGTTTCATAACCATCGATACGTGACACTTGTGCCGCATGCACACAACAATAATCAAATTCAATTCCCTGACCAATTCGATTAGGACCACCACCGAGTACCATTATCTTGTCTTTTTTGCTGGGTAATGCCTCGCATTGTTGTTCATAAGTGGAATACATATAAGCTGTATTCGAAGCAAACTCAGCAGCACAAGTATCAACTCGTTTGTATACCGGATGAATGTCCAGCCCGTGTCGGTGTTTGCGGACATCAAACTCGGTCATCCCCATTAATGTTGCCAGACGACGATCGGAAAATCCTTTTTGCTTTAAACGAAACAGAGTAGCTTTATCGATATCAGTAATTTTTTTACCGCGAATTGCCTGCTCCTCGAAAACCAAATCTTCAATATTCGCCATAAACCACGGATCAATTTTGGTGATATTAAATATTTCATCAAAACTCATGCCGGCACGAAATGCATCCGCAACCTGCCATAACCGTTCTGGTGTTGGTACACCAAGGGCTTGTCTAAGATTATTTGTCACATCAATCGGATCAACATCAATCTCAACTAATTCATCAAGACCATCCATTCCGGTTTCAAGACCGCGGATTGCTTTTTGTAGTGATTCCTGGAAGGTTCGTCCAATTGCCATCACTTCACCGACTGATTTCATTTGAGTCGTTAAAGTGTTATCAGCCTGTGGAAATTTTTCAAAGGTGAATCGTGGTATTTTGGTAACAACATAATCAATACTGGGTTCAAATGAGGCTGGTGTAACACCACCGGTAATATCATTGCTTAATTCATCAAGGGTATAACCAATTGCCAATTTTGCAGCAATTTTCGCTATCGGGAAACCCGTTGCTTTTGATGCTAATGCTGATGAACGTGATACCCGTGGATTCATTTCAATAATGATCATTCGACCATTTTCAGGATCAATGGCAAATTGTACATTCGAGCCACCAGTCTCAACACCTATTTCCCGTAACACTTTTAAGGAAGCATCACGCATTATTTGATATTCTTTATCCGTTAATGTTTGTGCCGGTGCTACTGTAATTGAATCACCAGTATGAACGCCCATCGGATCCAGATTCTCGATGGAACAAATAATAATGCAGTTATCTTTGGTGTCTCGCACCACTTCCATTTCATATTCTTTCCAACCGGCGATAGACTCTTCAACTAACAATTCACTGGTCGGTGATAGATCCAGACCACGTTCACAAATTTCAATGAACTCTTCCTGATTGTAAGCAATACCACCACCACTGCCGCCCATGGTAAACGAAGGTCGAATAATGGTTGGGTAACCAATTTGAGCTTGAACTTGTAATGCCTCTTCCATGCTATGCGCTATGGCCGAGGTTGGCATGTCTAAACCGATTTTTTGCATCGCCTTACGAAACTTATCACGATCTTCGGCTTTATCGATGGCTTCACGTTTAGCACCAATCATTTCAACATTGTATTTGTCTAAAATACCTTCTCGTTCCAAATCAAGCGCACAGTTCAATGCAGTTTGGCCACCCATCGTGGGTAACAAAACATCGGGTTTTTCTTTCTCAATGATTCGGGCAACTTCCTGCCAGCGAATCGGTTCGATGTAGGTAGCGTCTGCCATTTCCGGATCGGTCATGATAGTCGCCGGATTGGAATTCACTAAAATAACGCGGTAACCTTCTTCACGTAACGCCTTACACGCTTGTGCACCGGAATAATCAAACTCACATGCCTGACCAATCACAATGGGTCCTGCTCCGATAATAAGTACACTGTTTATGTCTTCGCGTTTTGGCATAGTAATTTTAAGATTCTTTGTATTTTTTAATGTTATTTATAAACAGATCAAATAACGGTGAAATGTCATGAGGGCCCGGGCTTGCTTCCGGGTGTCCCTGAAAACTAAATGCAGCTTTATCCGTTAGCTCAATACCCTGAATGGATTTATCAAATAAAGAACGATGAGTCACTTTGAGATTATCAGGTAGTGAATCAGCTGCCACTGCAAAACCGTGATTTTGACTGGTAATCGCAACCATCAATGTTTTTAAATCTTGTACGGGATGATTAGCGCCATGATGACCGAATTTCATCTTTTCGGTTTTTGCGCCACAAGCCAGTGATAATAATTGATGCCCCAGGCAAATACCAAATATCGGAATATCGGTTTCTAATATTTCTTTAATTGCCTTTATTGCATAATCACAAGGTTCAGGATCACCAGGACCATTTGATAGAAAAATACCATCAGGCTTCATTGCCAGCACTTCTTTAGCCGGAGTAGTTGCAGGCACAACAGTTAAATCACAACTGCGTTCTGCGAGTAATCGTAAGATATTATGTTTAACGCCAAAGTCATAAGCAACCACCTTGTATTTCGGTGTTTTATCGGCAATTTCAGGATAACCATTATTCAAATCCCAGCAACCAGCGCGCCATTGATAACTTGATTTAGTGGTAACCTCTTTTGCCAAATCCATACCCTTTAAACCGGGAAAGCTCTTGGCTGCCGCGATGGCATCAGCTTCATTAATGTTATCACCCGCAACAATACAGCCATTTTGAGCACCCTTCTCACGCAGCAAACGGGTTAGCTGTCGAGTATCAATATTGGCAATGGCGACAACATTATTATCAATTAAATATTGCCCCAGGGTTTGTTCTGCCCGCCAACTACTAGCGACCAGTGGCAGATCACGAATAATCAAGCCATTGGCAAAAACCTGTGTTGATTCAGCATCTTCAGAATTAACACCGACATTACCGATGTGCGGATAAGTTAATGTAACAAGTTGTTGCGCATAGGAAGGATCGGTCAGGATTTCCTGATAACCGCTCATCGCGGTATTAAATACCACTTCTCCCTTTGTTTGGCCATCAATACCAATTGCTTGACCATGAAAAATGGTACCGTCCGCTAGTGCAAGCAATGCTGGTTTTGACATCTAAACTCCGTTAAAAGTTGATAAATATTAATGATATATGTACAAAAACGGGAGACCAGCTGTAGGCATCTCCCGTTTTTTTGAATTCTGTCGTAACTAATTGTGGTCCATCTTATGAACGCGACAATTGTAACGAAACTGCCAGATTTTTGCTAGCTGTTTAAGCCCAGAACATCCTGCATATCAAATAAACCTGCTTTATGTTGAGCTAACCAAGCGGCTGCTCGAATGGCGCCATTTGCAAAGGTCATCCGGCTGGTTGCTTTATGGGTTATTTCAATCCGCTCACCAATGTCTGCAAACATCACGGTATGCTCACCTACGATATCACCAGCACGAATGGTCTCAAATCCGATGGTGTTGCGCTTACGTTCACCGGTTTGTCCCTGACGACCATACACTGCGCATTCTTTTAAATCTCGTCCTAATACATCGGCGATAACTTCGCCCATACGAAGCGCGGTTCCGGATGGCGCATCCACTTTATGGCGATGGTGTGCTTCAATAATTTCAATATCAACATCATCGCCTAACACTTTGGCCGTCATTTCCAATAATTTTAAACTCAGGTTAACCCCAACACTCATATTGGGTGCAAACACAATTGCAACATCTTTTGCCGCATCAGTAATTGTTTGTTTTTGTTGCTCGGTAAAACCGGTAGTGCCAATAATAATTTTCTTACCTGCGTTACGACAGATTTCAATATTACCCATCGTTGCATCAGGATGTGTAAAATCAATTAAGGTATCAAAATCAGCTATAACTTTTGATAAATCATCAACAATTTTTAAATTTAAGGAACCTAGCCCGGCCTGTTCACCCGCATCTGTCCCGATTAAAGAACTACCAACACGATCAATAGCAACACCCAACTGTGTTTGATCTGAATTTTGACATGCTTCAATTAATGCACGCCCCATTCGACCTGCTGCACCGGTTATACCTAATTTTATCATTTACGTTCCAGTAAAATATTTTTCTGTTTATGATTTCATGTCTTCAAAAAACTTTTTCACACCATCTAACCATGAAGATTCCTGTGGACTATGATTAATACTGCCAGCTTTTAATGATTCATCCAGCTGTTTCAATAACTCTTTTTGTTCTTTGGTTAAATTGACTGGTGTTTCAACTGATACACGACACATCAAATCACCAACAGCACTACTGCGAACTGATTTTATACCTTTATTACGTAATCGGAATAATTTATCAGTTTGCGTTTCTACCGGTATTTTTAATTTAACCCGACCATCGAGTGTTGGTACTTCAATTTCACCACCAAGTGTTGCTTTAGTGATGCTAATTGGAACATCGCAATACAAATCACTGCCATCGCGTTTAAAAATTCGATGAGGTTTAATGTGCATTTGAACAAATAAATCACCAGCAGGCCCGCCGTTTTCGCCACTTTCACCTTCACCGGATAGACGAATTCGATCGCCAGTATCCACACCCGCAGGAACTTTCACTGACAATGTTTTTTCTTTTTTCTTTTGCCCGGAACCACCACAAGAGCCACAGGGATCTTTAATCATTTTACCCTTACCATGACAGCGTGGGCAGGTTTGTTGCAATGAAAAAAAACCTTGCTGCATTCGAACTTGCCCCTGACCACCACAGGTTGTACAGGTAACCGGTTTGGTGCCTTTTTTTGCACCACTACCATGGCAGGTCTTACACGCAACTTTAGTTGGAATTTTAATTTTTACTTCTGACCCCTTAGCCGCATCTTCGAGGGATAAATCCAGATTGTATTGCAGGTCAGCACCGCGGTACATCTGGCTACCGCCACCACCGCCTCGGCCACCACCAAAAATGTCACCAAACACATCGCCAAAAACATCACTAAAGTTTCCAGCGCCTGCACCAGCACCACCAAAGCCACCGGCAGAACCATCAACACCAGCATGACCAAATTGATCGTATGCCGCACGTTTTTGAGCATCGCTCAAAATATCGTAGGCTTCTTTGGTTTCTTTAAATTTTTCTTCCGCAGTATCCGGATTATCCTGATTTCGATCAGGATGCAGCTTCATAGCAGCACGCTTAAATGCTTTTTTAATTTCAGCATCCGTTGCTGTTTTAGAAACGTTTAATATTTCGTAATAATCGCGTTTTGACATGGCTTACATCTTTTATATTTAATATTACTTAATAATTTATAGCGGAATCACACTACCCGTTATTTAACTAGCATATACGGCAACAGGTGCATCAATCAAATTGATGCACCTGTTGCTTTTAAAAAAATAAATATTAAAATTTATTTCTTATCGTCATTCACTTCTTCAAACTCAGCATCAACAACATCATCGGCTCCTGCAGCTTGTTCGCCACTCGCTGCGTCAGCTCCTCCAGCTTCGCCACCTTCTGCTGCTTTTTCAGCATACAAGCGTTCCGCCATTTTACCCGATGCTTCACCTAATGCTTTTGTTTTTGCTTCAATGGTATCTTTATCATTACCTTTTAATGCTTCTTCAAGCTCGGTAATCGCGGCTTCGATAGCTGTTTTTTCATCGGCTTCGAGTTTATCGCCAAGTTCGTCCATCGATTTTCTGGAGTTATGTATTAAAGAATCGCCTTGATTTCGAACGTCGACCATTTCATGGAATTTTTTATCTTCATCGGCATGCGCCTCAGCATCTTTCACCATTTTGTCAACTTCATCATCAGACAAACCACTCGAGGCTTTAATAATAATAGACTGCTCTTTACCCGTGGCCTTATCTTTAGCTGTAACATTCAAGATACCATTGGCATCAATATCAAAATGCACTTCAATTTGTGGTGTGCCACGAGGTGCTGGTGGAATATCACTTAAGTCAAAACGACCTAAGGATTTATTACCATCGGCACGTTCACGCTCACCTTGTAATACGTGAACAGTAACTGCAGCTTGATTATCATCGGCAGTTGAAAATACCTGATTGGCTTTAGTTGGAATGGTGGTATTTTTATCAATCAACTTAGTCATGACACCACCCATGGTTTCAATACCCAATGACAATGGTGTTACATCTAATAACAATACATCTTTAACATCACCACCTAATACACCACCTTGAACAGATGCACCGAGTGCAACAGCTTCATCAGGGTTAACATCTTTACGCGGTTCTTTACCAAAGAAATCCTGAACAGCCTGTTGTACTTTAGGCATACGAGTTTGGCCACCAACAATAATAACATCATTAATTTCAGATGCGCTTAATCCGGCATCTTTTAAAGCAACTTTACAAGGTTCAATCGAACGCGCAATTAAATCATCCACTAATGATTCCAGTTTTGCACGGGTTACCTTAACATTTAAATGTTTAGGGCCAGCTGCATCAGCTGTAATATAAGGTAAATTAACATCAGTTTGTTCTGCAGAAGATAACTCAATTTTAGCTTTTTCTGATGCTTCTTTTAAGCGTTGCATTGCTAATGGATCACCTTTCAAATCGATACCTTGATCTTTTTTCATTTCTTCAACAAGATAATCGATTAAACGCATATCAAAATCTTCACCGCCTAAGAAAGTATCACCATTGGTTGATAACACTTCAATTTGATGTTCGCCATCGATATCGGCAATTTCAATAATGGAAATATCAAAAGTACCACCACCTAAATCGTAAACAGCAATTGTGGCATCACCTTCTTTCTTATCCATTCCAAACGCTAATGCAGCTGCAGTAGGCTCATTGATAATTCGTTTTACTTCCAGACCGGCAATTTTACCGGCATCTTTAGTTGCCTGACGTTGTGAGTCATTAAAATAAGCAGGCACGGTTATAACCGCTTCAGTGACATCTTCGCCAAGATAGTCTTCTGCCGTTTTTTTCATTTTCATTAGCACCCGGGCAGATATTTCAGGTGGCGCCATTTTCTTACCCTGGGCTTCAACCCAGGCATCGCCATTATCGGCTTTAACAATTTTGTAAGGCACCATGTCGATATCTTTTTGCACTTCTTTATCAGTAAACTTACGACCAATTAATCGCTTGACTGCATACAGAGTATTTTCAGGATTTGTTACTGCCTGACGTTTAGCGGATTGACCAACCAACACTTCATCGCCAGTAAAGGCAATAATAGATGGCGTGGTTCGATCACCTTCGCTATTTTCAATTACCTTCGGTGAACCATTTTCCATTACTGCGACGCATGAATTTGTGGTTCCAAGGTCAATTCCGATTATCTTACCCATTTTAACTATCTCCAATTCTATAAATTTTGTTTTATAACGATTTAATTCTTCAATATTAATAAGATGGGGAATATCCCCTCATTTTCAAGCTTGCTCGTCTATCTTTTTCCCAGATTCGGCATTGCCATTATCAGCAACTGCTTTCGATACCGACACCATAGCCGGTCTTACTAGTCGATCATTCAAGGTATAACCTTTTTGCATTACCATTAATACGGTATTAGGCTCAACATCGGCCGACTCCTGCATTACCATTGCCTGATGAAACTCCGGGTTAAATGACTCGTTAACCGGGTTAATTGCTTCAATATCAAACTTGTTAAAGACATCCTGAAACAGTTTAAGTGTCATCTCGGTGCCTTCACGCAGTTTTTCCAACTGTTCATGATCATCTTTGCCGACAGCCGTCAAACCCAGCTCCATACTATCAATAACCGGAATCAACTCGGTTACAAATTTTTCCACAGCAAATTTATGTGCATTTTCAATATCAAGTCTCGAACGTCGACGCAGGTTTTCCATTTCTGCTTTGGTTCTGAGCATTTGGTCCCAATTATCGTCGGCTTTTTTAGTTGCGGCATCAAGCAAAGCTTGTAAATCAGGTTGTTCTGTCGACTCAGTTTCTGTGTCGGTTCCTGACTCTGATTCATCTGAATCATTATGCTGCTCTGCTGCTATATCCAATACATCTTTAGCACTTTCTTCGGCCAATTCAGTATTTGTTGATTCTTTTTCCTTGGTCATATTTTCTCGCTTTTAATCTGTTACCTAAACTCTACTGGACTATATATAGCCAGTTATTCAGAACTCAAGGCATTACTCAATAATTTTGCTGTAATATCCACTAATGGGATAACCCGATCATAGGCCATACGGGTTGGCCCGATAACACCCAACACTCCGACTATTTCATCGGCTACCCGATAAGGTGCTGTTACTACCGAGCATTCATCTAATGCCTGATGTCCGGATTCCTTACCAATAAAAACTTGCATCGATTCAGCATAAATAGACTGATCCAGCAGGCTTAAAATATCCCGTTTAGTATTGAAAGCATCAAATAACTGTTTTAACGAATCAACACTCGACATTTCGGCATAATTCATTAAATTGTTTTGCCCGGCCAATACATAATCATCAGCTTCATCTTCTTTCACAAACACCTGTGATGCCATATTGACTGCTGAGGTCATCATTGCATTCATATCCAATTGTGTTTGTTGCAAATCATTAAACAATTCTACCCGAATTTCATACAATTCTTTACCGGCAAACTTTTCATTTAAATAGTTAGTCGCAAATTGTAATTCTGAACGGCTGTAATTTCGTTCAGTATTAATAATTCGGTTTTGTACTTCAGTATTACTGCAAACAATAATCACCAATACCCGATTATCGGATAATGGAATAAATTCCATCTGTTTAAAACTAATGTGTTCCCGACGTGGCACCATAACCACACCGGCCATATTACTAAAGCCCGATAATAATGTTGAAGCGCTTTCCACTAATTGCGTCGAGTCGTCATCACTGGATAACTCACAGCGAATTTGTTCCATCGTATCAGCTGCCAATGGTTTTACTGTTAGTAGTGAATCAACAAACATTCGATAACCGGATGCCGTTGGCACTCTACCAGCAGATTTGTGTGGCGAGGTTAAAAAACCATGCTCTTCCAAATCGGCCATTACATTTCGAATCGTCGCCGGACTTAAATTTAGACTTAAGTCACTGGCTAATTTTTGCGATCCCACGGGTTGACCGTCACTGATGTAACGTTCCACCAATGTTTTCATCAATAATTGTGAGCGATCTGAAAGTACTTCTTTTGGTGACACGGCAACCATACATCTCGATATCGTAATTTGACTATTTTAGCACTCTAACTGCCTGAGTGCTAACCAGATTACATAAAAAATGAGGATTCTCTATCAACCGTTCCTGTGCTAAGTTGGACACCACAAACAGCAGCACAAGGAGTACGTTGGTACATGGCTTACGCATTTAATAATATCGCACTAATTGGTAAATACCGTGACTCGGATGTGGATGAAACCTTAATGTCATTAAGTATTTTCCTGGATGAATTAGGCTGTGACCATGTTTTTGATGAAAGTAGCGCCGATATTGCCAATAAACCGCACCTTAAAACCGCTTCTAGAGCAGAAATTGGCGCCCACTGTGATTTGGCCATTATTGTTGGTGGCGATGGCTCGTTATTGCATACTGCTCGAAGTTTAGCCCGTTATGAGGTTCCGCTATTGGGCATCAATCGGGGTCGATTGGGATTTTTGGTTGATATTTCACCTAATGAAATGTTGCTGTGGTTACGCAATATCCTCAATGGCAAATATCAGGAAGAACAACGCATTTTACTGCGTGCCGTAACGCATCATGGTGATTCACAAACCAGTGAAAGTTATGCGTTTAATGATGTCGTTATTCATAAATGGCAAATGGCCAGAATGATAGAAACCGAGACTTATATCGATGGACGATTAGTTTCAAATTTACGCTCTGATGGACTCATCATCGCAACACCGACCGGTTCTTCTGCCTATGCCATGTCCAGCGGTGGACCGCTGTTATTCCCAACCCTAAAAGCCATGGAAATTGTGCCCATTTGCCCACACACCATGAGTTTTCGGCCATTGGTTATCGATGGTGACAGCACGATTGAAGTTCGGGTAGCTGAAGTCAGCCAGGGACATGCCCAGGTAACCTGCGATGGTCAAATCAACCTGGGATTATTGGCCGGTGATACCGTTGAAATAACCCGAACCGAATACATGGTTCGATTAATCCACCCCTATGGTTATGACTATTTTGAATTATTGCGGGCAAAATTAAATTGGGGTTGATTTTTAGCCAAATTCAAATATTATCCCAGTATGGAATAACAATTAATTAAAATCCTAACTGACAATATCGTTATTTATGCTCAACCACATTCAAATTAAAAATTTCGCCATAGTCGATGTTCTTGAACTGGATTTAGAATCCGGATTGAGTGTGTTAACCGGTGAAACCGGAGCCGGTAAATCCATATTATTGGATGCACTCGGTTTAGCGCTGGGTGATCGCGCCGATGCCGGAATTATACGAATTGGATCTGATCGCGCCGAGATCAGTGTAATATTTAATGTTGAACATTGTCCATTAGCTAAATCCTGGCTAATCGAACACGAGCTCGATGACGACAACGACTGTATAATTCGCCGAACCATAAACCGCAACAAACCATCTAAAGCTTATATCAACGGACAACCCTCTCCAATCTCATCACTGAAACAATTAGGTGAGATGTTAGTTGATTTACACGGTCAACATGAACATCAATCATTATTACGCAAAGATGTTCAACGACAACTCGTGGATGGCGTTGCCGATAATAAAAAAATATTAGCGAATTTAAAACAAGCCTATCAACTATGGCATGCATTAAAAAAAGAATATGAAACACTCAGCCAGCAAACACGCGATCGAAATGAGCGACTGGAATTATTACGATTTCAAGTCAATGAATTACAACAACTCGATCTACAGGAAAATGAACTAGAGCAATTGGATAGTGAACATCGACGTCTTGCCAATAGTAGTCAGCTATTGCAAAGCAGCGATAAAATACTGGCAATACTCGAAGCTGATGAACAAATGTCGGCAAGTTCATTACTGCATCAAAGCATTGCAGAATTAACCAGCCTGACTGAACTCGATAGCAATCTTGAACCAACACTGGAAATGCTCAACAGTGCATCCTTACAGGTTAAAGAAACAATCACCGAGTTACGTCAATATCAGGAAACTACTGAACTGGATCCCCGCAGACTAGAGTGGATAGAACAGCGATTAGCTGACATTCATGCTTTATCACGCAAGCACCATATCGCAACCAGTGAGCTAATCACATTATTACCGCAATTAACGACTGAATTATCCAATCTGGAACAATCCGATGTGCGCTTAGGCAGTCTGCAACAAGACATACAAAAAGCAGCTGATAACTATATAACCTATGCCACGAAGTTAACAAAAGCACGCAACAGTGCGGCATCCAAATTATCAAAACAAGTCACCGAGCGCATGCAAGATCTCGGTATGGCCGGTGGTCAGTTTGTGATTATGCTTAAAACCGACTCAGAACAAACATTCACACCCACTGGCATGGAAAAAATTGAATTCCAGGTAACGGCCAATCCCGGGCAACCGTTAAAATCATTAAGCAAAGTCGCTTCGGGTGGCGAGCTGTCCCGAATCAGTTTAGCCATTCAAGTCATAGCCGTTGAAGATGATCTGGTTCCAACATTAATTTTTGACGAAGTGGATGTCGGCATAGGCGGCAGCGTCGCCGAAATAGTGGGACGACAACTACGACAACTCGCCAACCACCGACAAGTGATTTGCGTCACCCATTTACCACAAGTTGCGGCACTCGGTCATCATCACCTGCAAGTCAGTAAACAAACTGAAGACAATGCTACCAGCAGTCAAATTTTAATGCTGGATGAATCACAACGAATAGATGAAATTGCACGGATGTTGGGTGGTATTGATATTACTGAACAAACATTATCACATGCTAAAGAGATGCTCGAAAAAGCAGAAGGTCTTGAGGTTGAAACGGTTTAAAAAATTTAATTCTGGCAGTTACCACATAAGCCATAAATATAGAGCGAATGATCCGTCATCGTGAAGCCTTTATCTTTGGCAATTGCCCGTTGGCGTTCTTCGATTGTTTCATCAAAAAATTCTTCTACTTTACCGCATTTCACACACACAATATGATCGTGGTGTTTGCCATGTTCCAGTTCAAAAACTGAGTGGCCGCTATCAAAATGATGGCGTTTTACTAAATCGGCAGATTCAAATTGCGTTAACACCCGATAAACCGTTGCCAATCCGATATCTTCATCAGTTTGCAATAAAGCTTTATAAACATCTTCAGCGCTCATGTGGCGCATGGGGTTAGACTCTAAAATCTCCAGGATCTTCAAACGTGGCAGAGTTGCTTTTAAGCCTACTTTTTTTAGATCGCTACTTTCCATTTATATTACCTGCCATAAGACTTAAAATGAGATAGAGATGCACATAATCAGTGCATAGGGTATCATTCGGATTTAATCTATTATACGCGGTTTGGTTGTTTAAATGCGAATTCTTCTCATTTGTATTACAGGTATTATTTTTATGGGTATTGGGCTTTCAGGCTGCACTATCTATAAAATTGATGTGCAACAAGGGAATGTGCTTGATCAAGAAGCGGTCGACAAGCTTAAAATTGGTATGACGAAACCCCAAGTTCAATTTGTGCTGGGTAGCGCTATTATAAAAGATGCGTTTCATCCTGATCGTTGGGATTACGTGCACACCTTTCTGCCAGGTAATAGTAATAAAACTTACCGACGCACAATAACGGTATTTTTTGAACAAGGTAAATTAGCCCGAATAAACGACACGGGTAATACACCATTTCCAGAGAATATCCATTCAACTGGTAGTCCAGTACAAAGTGGTGGCGGTGGTGGCGGACATTCTCATTAAGTCTGTAGAAACTACTCTGTGTCCGATTTCACTTTTTCTTTCTTAGCTGCGCGTTTACGTCGAGACTCTTTGGGATCTACTAATAACGGCCGGTAAATTTCAATTCGGTCATTCTCCAGTAAAGTACTGTCCAGTTTTTTTAACTTACCAAACACACCAACCTTATTAGCAGCTAAATCTATTTCTGGAAACTGTTCCAGGACACCCGACAAATGTATTGCTTCTTCTATCGTGGTCTCCGGAGAAATTTTTTCAGTTAAAATAACCTGCTTATCTAAAAGTGCATAAGCAACTTCAATTTTAATGTAATGCGACTGATCGTTTTCAGAATCAAGCATAAACTTTACTTGCACGTTCAGTAAAAGAATCTACCATTGATGATGCAATTTTTCCGAATACTTTACCAAAGGTCATTCCAATAAGCTTGCTGGTAAATTCAAATTCAAGGTGCAAGGAAATTTTGCACCCCTGTGGGTTATTTTCATCACCAAGGGCTTCAAACGACCAGGTGCCTATTAAATACTTAAAGGGGCCTTCAAGTAATTCCATTTCGATTGTCGCAAATGATGTTAATTTATTTCGAGTGGAAAATGATTTTTTAAAACCACTGTGGCTAATATCAATACGAGCCTCTACACTATCGCCCTTCCGTTGTAACTCTTCAGAATTAACACACCAGGGCAGATACTCGGGGTAATCATTAATATTATCAACCAATCGAAACATTTGTTCCGGACTATGAGTAACTAATGCACTTTTATTAATAACCGTCATAATTTTACCTGAAAAAACTAATCTAACACGCCAATTGCATTTAGAAATACAACACCCACAGTAAGAGGTGCAACGATAACCAGAACCCGCCAGGTTTTATAGGCAACACCATCACCCATATCAAGTTCATCCCGCGTGGCTTCTCGCGACATAATATAAATAGCAAAAATGGAGACTAATATACCCCCCAGAGGCAGCATTACATTTGAGGTAAGAGAGTCGATTAAATCAAATATATTTTTATTCCCAAGAACCCCAAACCGATCGATATACTCTAATGGATGAAAATCACTTAAAATATTAAATGAAAATACGGTTAGTAAACCTAAAAACCAACACGCAATTCCAATATAACTCGCAGCATAACGACGTTTTAAGTTTTTATTTTCAACCAACCAGGCTACAGCAGGTTCTATTAGTGAGATAGCCGATGTCCAGGCTGCGAACGCTAATAATAAAAAGAACATTGCTCCAAAAAAACTCCCACCGGGCATTTGCCCAAAGGCAATCGGTAATGTTTTAAATATCAATCCAGAGCCTTCATTCGGCTCCATATTGTAAGCAAATACAATCGGAAAAATTGCCAAACCAGCCAAAACTGCAACCAGCGTATCTGCAAATGCAATTCCAATTGAGGCTTTAAAAATGGATGCATCATGAGGCAGGTACGATCCGTAAACCATAATTGCGCCCATGCCTAAACTTAAGGAAAAAAATGCCTGCCCCATTGCAGCTAAAATAATCTCACCAGGCCGTGCTTTAATTACATCCATGTCAAAGGTAAATAAATAATCAATGGCATGTGCAAATTCACCCGTTGTTGTTGAATAGCCCACTAAAATTAACAGCATAATGAATAACGCCGGCATCATAAACTTAACCGCAACTTCGAGTCCGGCTTTAACACCACGTGACACGACAATAATGGCTAATAACATAAACACACTATGCCAGGCGATCAAGGTGCCAGGACTACCCACTAAATCTGAAAAGATAGTATTAACACCATCAGCAGTGGCAT
>JBGMRJ010000019.1:0-1213 GCA_048061315.1 Gammaproteobacteria bacterium | reverse complement strand
CCAGGACTACCCACTAAATCTGAAAAGATAGTATTAACACCATCAGCAGTGGCATTATCAAAACTATTGCCTGCGGTATAAAACACATACGATATTGTCCAACCACCAATCACACTGTAATACGATAAAATTAAAAATCCGGCAACAACTCCAAACCAGCCAAGCCATTTCCAATGTGGACTATCACCGGCTTCTATCGCCAGGGTTTCCATGGTATTAATCGGGCTTTGACGCCCCCTTCGACCAATCATGATTTCTGCCATCAAAACCGGAATTCCAATAATCGCAACACAGGCAAGGTAGATAAATACAAATGCCCCACCCCCATTTTCAGCCGTTAAATATGGAAATCGCCAGATATTACCCAGCCCTACGGCTGATCCTGTTGCTGCTAATATGAAAGTCCATCGAGAAGACCATTCTCCATGTATTGATTGTCGAATTCGTGGCATAGTTAAACCTTTTTATTGTTATTCTTATTATATGTTATCTATTCTATTTTTGCGTAATAATGCTGAACAGCTCAGATGGCAGCGCAAACCTTAAAAATAAGATAAATCGTGAAAAATGAATAACTTGAGTTGTTTTAATACTTTATAATACTGAAATGGCAGGAAAAAAGAAAAAATCCGGTAAACCCGATAACACCATCATTCTCAACAAGAAATCACGCCACGAATTTAACCTTGGGGATCGATTCGAAGCCGGTTTAGTGCTTGAAGGTTGGGAAGTTAAAAGCCTGCGCGCGAAAAAAATACAAATTCGGGATAGCTATGTATTGCTTAAAAACTCAGAAGCCTGGTTAATTGGTGCCGTTATTACGCCATTATCAACCGCATCAACCCATATCCACCCGGATTCACAACGAACCCGTAAACTGCTATTACACCGGGCGGAATTATCCAAATTAATAGGCATGGTCGAGCGCAAAGGTTTTACCCTAATCCCAACGGCTATGTACTGGAGCCGAGGACGCGCCAAACTGGAAATCGCACTAGCCAAAGGCAAACAATTGCACGACAAACGTGCCGATGCCAAAGACCGAGACTGGAAGCGTGATAAAGCCAGAATCTTAAAAGGCAGTCATTAAATCTACTTTATTAATGGTTTTTACTAATTTAAACAAGATTGTCAGAAACACTGGGAACTTTCAGTAATTCAACGTATCCTATAAGTACATGGGGGGCGACCTGGCTTCGACGTGGATAGCGAA
>JBGMRJ010000018.1:26018-32908 GCA_048061315.1 Gammaproteobacteria bacterium | reverse complement strand
GCCATGGCATTATTAACCGGTTTCGTTTGCCGTTGATTATTTTTAGGTTTTGTCGTGCTGGTTTTATTCTGCTGTTGCTTTTTTGAGGAAGACTTTTCAACACGAACTTCATCAGTTAAATTCATTGTTAATCCAATTCGTTTTCGTTTGGCATCAACTTCAAGAATTTTAACTTTTACAATGTCTCCGGTTTTAATAATTTCACGTGGGTCTTTAATAAATTTTGTGGTGATATTGGATATGTGTACTAATCCATCTTGATGTACACCAATATCGATAAATGCACCAAAGTTGGTGACATTGGTAACGACACCTTCGAGTAACATAGCCGATTTAAGATCTTTAATTTGTTCAACGCCCTCTTTAAAATTGGCCGTTTTAAATTCAGGGCGCGGATCACGACCCGGTTTATTTAATTCACTAATAATATCTTTTACGGTTGGCTCACCAAATGTGTCATCAATGTAATCGTTTGCAGCTAATGATGCGAGTAATTTACTATTGCCTATTAAGTCGCTAATGGTAGTGTTGGTATTATTAATAATTTTCTCAACTACCGGATAGGATTCAGGATGAACTGCTGAGGAATCGAGTGGATTACTGCCGTTTTGAATTCGTAAAAATCCAGCTGCTTGCTCAAATGCTTTTGGACCTAAACGCGGTACGGATAGTAATTGCTGTCTATCAGTGAAGGCTCCATGCTGTTCGCGATAGTTTACAATATTACTGGCAATTGATTCCGATAATCCAGAAACTTTGGTGAGTAGTGGTACTGATGCGGTATTAATTTCAACGCCAACGGCATTAACGCAATCTTCGACAATCGTATCCAGTTTCCGCGATAGTTTAGTTTGATTAACATCGTGTTGATATTGCCCCACGCCAATCGCTTTGGCTTCAATTTTAACTAGTTCAGCCAAGGGATCTTGTAAGCGCCGTGCGATTGAAACCGAGCCACGATACGAAACATCAAGATCCGGGAATTCCTTGGCAGCTAATTCAGAAGCTGAGTAAATCGATGCCCCCGCTTCACTCACAACAATACTGGCCAGTTTTAATTCAGGGTGTTTTGCTATGAGCTCTTTTGCTAATTTATCCGTTTCCCGTGATGCGGTACCATTACCAATACTCATCAAATCGGCATTATATTTTTTAGCTAATTTTGCCAGTATTGCAATGGATTCATCCCATTTGTTTTTAGGTTGATGTGGGTAGATGACACATTGATCGAGGAGTTTACCGGTATCATTGACTACCACAACTTTTACCCCTGTTCGTAAACCTGGATCAAGACCTATAGTGCAGCGTCTGCCAGCAGGTGCAGCTAATAATAAATCATTTAAATTTTTTCCAAAAACATTAATGGCTTCATCTTCGGCACTTTCCCGCAAACGCATGGATAATTCTGTTTCGATTTGTGTCAGTACTTTAACTTTCCAGGACCAACGAACACATTCTGATAACCAGTTGTCGGCAGGCTGGTTTTCATTTTTAATATCCATGTGTGAGGCAATAATATGATCGCAGGTTCCCATGTCGGTTATTGATTCCAGATCGTCCTGACCTTCGAGAAAAAAACTTAATCGTAAAATACCTTCAGAGCGCCCTCGAAAAATTGCTAATGCCCGGTGTGAGGGAATTTTGTTGAGTAATTCTCGATAATCGAAGTAGTCAGAAAATTTTTCGCCTTCGTGTTCTTTATCTTTTATTACTGTGGCAACAAAGTAGACTTTATCCCATACTAAATCGCGTAACTTACCAATCAAATCAGCCTGCTCACCAACACGCTCCATAAAAATTTGACGTGCACCATCTAATACCGCTTTTGTATCCGAAAAGCCGGCATCACTGTTAATATAGGTTTGTGCGACTTTATCCGGTTGTTGATTTCGATCGTTGAGTAAACTATCGAGTAAGGGTTCAATTCCTGCTTCTCGAGCAATTTGGGCTTTAGTTCTGCGTTTTTGCTTATAGGGAGCATATAAATCTTCAAGACGAATTTTAGTGTCCGCCTTTAGAATTTCATTTTTTAATTCGGTTGTTAACTTTCCTTGTTCCTCAATAGTTTTCAGAATTGATTCACGACGTTCCTGGAGTTCGGTTAAGTAATGCAGACGTTCTTCAAGTTGGCGTAATTGGGTATCATCGAGCCCGCCGGTAGCTTCTTTTCGGTAACGGGAAATAAATGGGACTGTCGAACCTTCATTTAGTAACTGTACTGCAGCTTCAACCTGGCGGGTTTTAACGTTTAATTCAACAGCAATGATGTTAATAATATTTATAATGTTACTCATTTATGAATTTTATTTCCTGGTTATACCTGATTAAATAAAGATCGTAATATACAAAGAGTGTAACATTATAAAATTAGTGAGACGATATTTTAATTATTTTCGCATCCAAATAATTGAGCTATCTCCATTTGCTTCATTTGTAATCACTTTTTCGATAAATGTATGATTGCCTGTCAGAGTGACATTTTTAATGTATTTTAATACGCGTTTGGATTTAGGTGTTAGCATCAATTCCCAATCATTACTGGTGCCACTAATCAATATGTTGTATGACGTTCTTAAGTGTTCAAATTTCCCGGACATTGTTGTATAAAATGCTTTCATCGAGGCGTAGATTAATGGATGATCCTTTAATGTTAATATTTCACTCTCGAGTTTTTTGTCGGTATAGGTAATTGTGTTATGTTTTAAGGTATAAACTTTCACAAATGGTTGGTCTATATTTTTTTGTAAAAAACTGGAGGATCGAAAATAAAATCGGCCAGTTAAAATTAATGGTTTATTTAAAAAACGCAAATTTTTATTTTCAGTAAAATGGATTTCTTCAGCTATATTATTTGATGACATTAATACAGCAAGACCATCTATAGTAAATGGCGATGCAGATGCTGATTTAGGATATAAAAAAAAGAAGTAACATAAAATAATTAGGGTGCATTGAAATATTACACTTTTTTTAGTGTATTTTAAACCTAGGTAAATTCTGTAAGAAATCTTAGTGTTCATTTTAAATTTAAGTAGTAAAAATCCATTCTAACTTACTCATATAAAAAAAGGGTGCTAGAGCACCCTTTTTTAGTATTTATTAGTGCGTAATTTAGGTTAGAAAAATCCTGTCATCGCATAAGCAGTTTTTTTGAACATGAGTTCCTGTGCTTCTTCTAATTCTAAATTTGCCTTGTTTGCAGTTGTTACAATACGCGTTCGATACTCTTTACGCGTTGTGACTTCAGAATAACGCTGTGTGCTGGTTCCTGCGTCAGATACTTTAGCACTAACCTGCGAGTCTTTACGAATGATAACACCTTTACGCGCTTTTTCTTTTATTTGAACATCGGCAACCAACATGTAGGTGACATCCTGAACGAAGGCATCCGCTATGGTTGTACCTATTCCTCCTACTACACCACCAACCGCAGCTCCAGTACCGGTACCCGTTGCTACGCCACCAATAACAGCACCGCCGACCACACCTGCGCCAGTACCACCGCCGCCGATGTACCCTTGTTTCAATGCCAGCTCAGCTGCAGATGGGCTGGCTTTTTCTAAATTCAAAACATAGATATTTAATTGAAACTGGGCTTTTTTGGGACTGTCAACTACTCTATAGCCTTCATCATTAGATGCAAACGCACTTTTAACGAATTTTTTGAAAGCGCGGCGGTCAAATTCCATGACGCCACTGTGGATAGAGAGATATACGGTTCGGTGTTCACGTTCAACAGCATCAATAAAAATTGCAGTACTGGTTTTTGCCTGAACGTCCAGGTTTCGTTTTGAAATAGACGTGTGCAATGCTGAGCAACCGGATAAATAAATCACAATTGTGCTTACGAGAAGCATGCGTATGGTATTTTTAAAATTTAACATTTAGGTAAACCTCTGGGTAGTTTCTTTATTATTTAATTAATATGGGTAGTAACGTCCATGATAACGATAGTAATAACTGCAATTTCGATATTCATTCCAGTTGTAACGTAATAGGTCACGGCAAGTATATCCCCGTCGCCAATTTGTTCCTTCATACTCTGGTGGTTTTAAATTTTTTTTCATTGCTTCTTTTATATAAGCATCGACTTTATCGGGTTGCTCAGCTAAAAATGGTTTATTCATCGTTTCTGCATTAAGCTGTTTTTGCATTTCGGCAAGATCTTCCTCTTCTGTCGCAAAACCCGGCAGACTAAATGAAAGTAATAAACCAGTTAATATTGGTAATAAAATACGCATACATACTCCTTAAATCAGGTGAGTTTGGATAACTCGTCATTCTGTGAGATACCAATATACAAAATACTAAGTATCGGTACCCGTGTTTTGAGGGGAGGGGTGTTTGTGCACAACCATCTAACATCCATTTTAAATATTCCTTAATATTACATTAATTTAAATAAAAATGACAATAGTGTTGTGTTAGTATAAATTTATTTGTTGTAATTTCAATATGTTAGCTAGTAGGTGAATTTTAATGAGATTTTGATAAAAAATGACAGCTAGATTATGTCTAAAATTATCGAATGATAATGAGGTTTCAGTAATAAAATAACATGACATTTATTAACCCAGACAGAGTTCAAATTAAATCGCTATTGAATAATATTAAAATTATTGCGGTTTTAGGCTTGTCACCGAAGAATAACCGCCCAAGTTTTCAGGTTGCAAAATCATTACAAGGATTTGGGTATCGAATAATTCCAGTTCGGCCTGCAGTTACTGAAGTATTAGGTGAAAAAGCGTATCCCGATCTTGATTCTCTTAAACGAACGACTGATATAAAAATTGATTTACTTGATGTTTTTCGTGCACCTCAATATGTTGATGATATTGTTGATCAGTGCATCGAATTAGAGATACCGGCTATCTGGTTACAAGATGGTGTGATTAATCACTCAGCAGCATTGCGAGCGCAACAAGCAGGAATTTTTACAATTATGGATCGCTGTATTTATCGGGATTATATTACTTTCATAAAGTAAGATTAGATATCACTATTATTTTTTTAGAGTATACAATGTCTTGAGAGTTTTGATTACCTCCGGGGTATCCCATAATATCCCGGCATTAACACCGTAGTGAAACTTCCCATCAGGAGCAATTACGAATGTCGAAGGAAATGCATATACCTTCCACAATACAGCTTGCGCTCCCGATTCATCAATTAAAATTGGAAAATCTATTTTAACTTCTTTCATAAATTTTTTTATTGTCTCAGGGGTTTCAGCATAATTAATAGAAATGATTTCAAAGGATTTACCTTTCATTTTTGCTTGAAGATTATTTAGCGATGGAATTTCTTCGAGGCAGGGTTTGCACCATGTGGCCCAAAAGTTAATTATGGTTATCCTGTTTTTATAATCGGATCGGATAAAATCATTACCATCAATATCTTTTAGATTTATTTTTAACGGGGGATTATTTGCCTGATATTTTTTTAAACCACTATCCAGTGGGATGGATCTATTTTTTGTTTGTTTAATTGTGATAGTGTTATTTAGTGGTAGTGGACTAGACTCTAATAATTTTAAACTTGCTGTGATTTTGTCAGGTAATTCTTGTAAATAGCGTATAGTTTCTGGTGAATTATCTTCATGATAAAAAATCGCAATAGAATTTTTTAATACTGAAGTATAGACACTGGCATTTGATTTTTGAAAGAGTGCTAACAACTCCTGCAATTGTCCCCGGTTACTGTTTTTTTGACTTTGAAATAATAAAATTGGGATTGTTGTTTGAGTTACAATATCAACATACTCCGGCTTTTCACCCAGTGGTGGTATTGCTGTAATTAAATTGGGTGAGAATAACACCGCACCGGTTAGATAACGCTTTTTTGGTTTACTCTTTTGCCATAAGCGAGCACCCCGTAATATGGGAATTGCACTATATGATTGAGCTACTAGAATAACATTTTTATTTGTTTGTTGATGAATGCGTGTTATTAATTCTGCTACATACTGCCCGGTTAATTGCCTGGTGGAATTAACGCCTTTGGGTATAAACAAGTTATCGAGAATGTTAACCATCCACACTTCAATACCATTTTCAGTTAAGCGCTGAGAAAATTCATGAAAGCGAGATTCATTGGGATAACCTTGCACAACCCATAAAGCAATTGTATTTTTATTGATGGTCGAATTTGTAACGTTAAAATGCAGATAACTAAATTCATTATTATTCTCAAGATTTATGGTTTTTTCAGTGGCTGCAAATAATAAAGAGCACGCAAACGTTAGCAATACGATTAGGGTTAAGCTGTAATAGGGTTTTAGCATTATGTAAGGAATAGTGATCTGACAACGGGATTTATTCATAATTTACTATTAAATCGTTTGTAACAAAGTATTTGCACTGGCATGTCAGTATGATCATAATAAACACATTATTCTTATATTTAGGCAATTAAATTAGACACACTATGCTTGTGAAGTTCACTAAAATGCACGGCTTGGGAAATGATTTTGTCGTTATCGATACCATAAATCAAGCTATTCAGCTAACTAATAGCCAAATTCAGTTTATTGCTGATCGGCATCGTGGTATCGGCTGTGATCAATTATTATTGCTTGCCAAATCAACACGTCCCGATGCTGATTTTAATTACCGTATTTTTAATTCAGACGGTGGTGAAGTTGAACAATGTGGTAATGGCGCACGATGTTTCGCTCAATATATTGTCGAACACGATTTATCAGATAAAACTCGTTTTGTAGTTGAAACATCATCGGGTCTAATCGAACTGTGTATCAATAAAAGTGGTGAAGATAAAGGATTGATAACCGTGAACATGGGCTCGCCCATTTTTACTCCTGCTGAGATACCTTTTATTTCTGATGAAATTCATGATCGGTATACTATACTGATAGATAATGAGCCGTATGA
>JBGMRJ010000018.1:3238-25918 GCA_048061315.1 Gammaproteobacteria bacterium | reverse complement strand
GTGGTAATTGGAATACAACGCAATTTGTTGAATAATGAGGTCAATGTTGAATTAACGGGTGGTAATTTAAAAATTGCGTGGCAAGATAGTAATCAAGCCGTTAAGATGACAGGGTCGGCTACTACGGTTTATGAGGGTCAAATTGTATTATGACACAGGTAAATAAGAAATCTTTACATGATCTGGAATTTGAAAAAAGTATTGTTAAGTATCTACAGAAACATCCGGATTTTTTCAGTAGAGAGCCCGAACTACTTGCCACTATGTTGCTGTCGCATGAAAGTGGCACAGCAATTTCACTTGTCGAGCGGCAAGTATCTGTTCTACGGCAACAAAAAGATGATTTAAAAAGACAACTTCAGGCCTTAATACAAAACTCACGAATTAATGAACAACTCAGTGACAAAATCAATTCCTTGATTATTGCGTTACTCGGTACATCGTCTTTAACAGAGTGCCTGGATATTATTTCAACGCAATTGCAAAAAGATTTTAAAGCGGATTCAGTGGTATTACGCTTATTTCAGTCGCAATTTAAAAATGTTCAAGATCAATCAATCATTCAATCACGGCAAGAATTTGTCGATTGGAGTGAGCCGGTATTAGGAGCCTTTGAAAAAGTAATAAAAGGGCGTATTCCTGTTTGTGGTAATTTAAAAAAGGGACAGTTAGATTCCTTGTTTGAAACACGTGCAGATGATGTGTCATCAGCAGCGCTTATTCCGTTATTAGATAATAACGATACGCGGATTTGTTATGGTATGCTGGCTATTGGCAGTAAAGATCGAAACCATTTCCATGCTGAAATGGGCACCTTATTTTTATCCCACCTTGGTAAAATTGTAGCGATCCTACTGAGTAAGTACCGATAATCTTAAAAAACTCAAAATTTGATTAATTTATAATCAATACTAAAATAAAATGGAACCTTGTTTTATTTTTTACCGTTCTATGAATAACGTGGATGACTTTGAGGATATTTAGGATGCAGGACTACATTGATAATTTTATATCGATGCTGAGAAATGAGCGTCAACTATCTAAAAATACCCTTGTGAGTTACCGCCGTGATATTGAAGGATTTAGCTTTTACCTCCAAAAAAATGATTTACAGGAGTGGGCTGATGTTACCGAAAAACACGTCCAATCCTATGTTGCATCGCGTTTTCGAAATGGCTTAACCGGTCGCAGTTTACAACGGGCACTATCTTCAATTCGGATGTTATATGAATATTTAGTGATGCATAAAAAAGTGTCAACGAATCCCGCTAAAAACATTCGGGCGCCTAAAACGATCACCAAGTTGCCAGCTTATCTTGATGTTGATATGACCGAGCAATTATTGAATCGGGAGAGTGATAACAGTTTAATAGTCCGTGATAAGGCCATGTTTGAATTATTTTATTCTTCAGGCTTGCGTTTATCTGAACTTGTCTCGATCAATTTAATCGATCTTGATATGGCCGAGTTTGAAATACGGGTAACCGGAAAAGGCAACAAAACCAGAATTTTGCCAGTAGGCAAACAGGCGATGATAGCAATTGCAAAATGGCTAACTTATCGTTCTGATTTTATTAAGGAAGATACTGATGCGTTATTTTTGAACCGACAAGGACGTCGAATATCGCAGCGCAGTGTCCAATTGCGGCTTAAGCAGTGGGCTAAAGAGCAAAACATCGATATGAATGTTCATCCGCACATGTTGCGGCATTCTTTTGCCAGTCATATGCTGGAAGGTACGGGTAATATACGTGCAGTTCAGGAATTACTCGGACACGAAGATATATCCAGTACCCAGATATACACACATATTGATTTTCAACACTTAGCCAGTGTTTATGATAAGGCACACCCCCGCGCTCGTAAGAATAAAGTCTAAGCCATTGATTTTATTTGATATGTTAACTGTTAGTTAACATTCAACTTTCTCGAATTATATTTACCGTTAAAAACTAAGTAATTCTAAAGCTCGGCTATTTGCCACCGATAGATTATCTATACTTATTATAGAATCAGGGACCGTGTGTGCACTCGGAAGTTAATTCAGTCAAAAGTTATTCTAAATATTACTTAGGTGTAATTGGTATGCTGGTAATCATTCTGATGACAACCAGTGCCTACCTGCGCATTAAAGATTTTCGTGATTACCAAATTGCGATTGCTGATCGGGCTGTTAAAGTTACTTCTAACGGCATTGAACAACTGCTTAAAGAACGAGTTCGACAAGTGAAGTTATTGATTCGTGATCAGGTTGATTATATTCGTCTTTATTCTGAAAATTCAAAAAGTCTATTCATTCGGGATAAATTAACGGATCAAATAGAAAATTATTTTCCCCATTATGTTGGTTTTGTTATTGTGACAAAAAGTAACAATCTGATTATAGAAGGATTGGATAAATCAGTAGGATTAGTTTGTTTTGAAAATACAAAAGATAGTATAAATAACAACACTATTGAAAGTGTGATGCATG
Source organism: Gammaproteobacteria bacterium (assembly GCA_048061315.1). Taxonomy (GTDB): domain Bacteria; phylum Pseudomonadota; class Gammaproteobacteria; order UBA6429; family Thiohalophilaceae; genus CAYQUC01. The sequence goes on along the minus strand of JBGMRJ010000018.1, from coordinate 23,445 downwards.
CTGATTCAAAAAATTTTCATTATGACGTTGTCTCTAAGTGGGGTAATGATAAATCGGGTGGTTTATTTATAATGAGCTTTAAAGTGGATGACATTGTTAATTTACTCAAGTTTGCTCAACCTCATTTACATGAGCTTTTTATCACCAGTAGTTTTCAAGATGAAATTTATATGTCTGCTGAAGGTTCACAGAATGTCTTAAAACGAAATATCAATAAATTTGTTCCTGATGAACAGGAACGTATTATGTCCTCAATTCAAATTGAAAAAACGAAATGGCAATTATATGACATACGATCAGAAACTCTATTTAGTAATTATAATCAAAAAGTTTATTATCAAATAGCCTTTGTGATTCTATTATTTTGTATTTTATTATTTGTTGCTTTAAGAATAATTTTTACAGAAGAAAAGAAACGTGGTGTTATCGAACAAGAATTACGAGATTCAAAAGACAATTTATTATCCGCCAATATCGAATTAAAGAAAGTAGCTGTAACGGATGTAGTAACCGGAATATCAAGTCGTCGAAGTTTTGATGATAGAATTAAACAGGAAATTAGTCGAGGTCAGCGCAATGAAGAACCGCTAGCCGTTATAATGGCTGACATCGATCATTTTAAATTATATAACGATACATTTGGTCACACCAAAGGTGATGAGTCGCTCTATCAGGTTGCACAAGCCATAAAAAGTGTTTTGAAAAGACCGACAGATTTTGTGGCACGTTATGGTGGCGAAGAGTTTGTTATTTTATTAGTGAATACCCAGCAAAGTGGCGCAAAAATTATCGCCGAAGAAATACGCAAAGCCGTGCTTGATTTAAAAATACCACATTCATCAGGTGATGAAGAGTTTGTAACATTGAGCCTTGGCGTTAGTGTTGCAGAAAATCCCTATTCTAATATAACAACTAAAAATTTAGTCGAACAAGCTGATAAAGCCTTATACCAGGCGAAAGACAATGGTCGTAATCAGGTATGCATGTACTGGAATATGGTTGAAACAAATGTGCATTCTATTATTTAATTTTTTTGAACCGCCATTGCAGTTCAAATAATTTACAAATCTTAAAAATACCCCGCTGAATATTAAATATTTCCTTGAATATTCAGCGCGAGTCTGCTAAAAATAGCGAATGGATGCTACTGAACAAAAAATCATAGAAGAACTTCGTGCTCAAATTCTTGATGCCGCACTACAGCGGTTTGATAAATACGGTTATGGTAAAACCACCATGGCAGAAATTGCCAAAGATAGTGGTATGTCAGCTGCTAATCTATACCGTTACTTTAAGAATAAACAAGACATAGCAGCGGCTTGCTCAAGCCGTTGTATGAACGAACACCAAGATTTAATGCGCGATCTGGTGCGCCAGGATTTTCCAAGCTCGGCAGAAAAATTACGTGCTTTTGTTGTTGAGGGATTGAAAGCAACCCATCAAATGTACGTAGATCAACCAAAAATCAATGAGTTAGTTGAGTTTATTGCTTCAGAGCGCCAAGATCTGGTGCATGCTAAAATGAAAGCTCAGCATTCGTTAATCGCTGAAATTCTGGTACACGGCAATCAAACTGGCGAGTTTGATATTACCGATATTATTACCACTGCTCGAGCCGTTCAAAATGCGCTAACTAAATTTAATGTGCCACTTTTTATGGCATTACACCCAATCGATGAATTCATTATCATGGCAAATGAAGTGGTGGATTTAATCCTGCAAGGTCTTCAAAAGAACCAATAGCGAGTGCTTATTGTTAAGAGCATTTTTGATAACTGTAACAAATTGTAAAATTGCTGAATATTGTATGGAATATTTAGTGTTTAGTATTTAGACTGCGACTGACACAACATAAGGAAAGACACATGAAAAATTTTGAAGCGAATTTTGGAAAATGGGTGCTGAAGTACCGGCTGTTAATAATACCGCTGGTGCTTATCCTGGTTGCTATCGCAGCCTCTGGGGCTAAAAATTTATCCATGAGTACCAATTATCGTGTTTTCTTCAGCCCGGATAATCCACAGTTATTGGCATTTGATGCATTAGAAAAAACCTATGCGAAAAATGATAATGTGCTGTTTGTGTTAACACCAAAAGATGGTGATGTGTTTACGCAAAAAACCTTAACTGCCGTTGAAGATTTAACGAAACGTGCCTGGCAACTGCCCTACTCATTACGAGTTGACTCAATTTCAAATTTTCAACACACTGAAGCAGAAGAAGATGATTTACTGGTTCATGATTTAGTTGAAGATTCTTATAAATACACACAAGATGATTTAAAACGAATCAGAAATATTGCTCTTAATGAACCGTTACTCAAACAACGATTGATTTCAACTAAAGGTGACGTTACATCCGTGACCGTCACAATACAACTCCCCGGAAAAAGTGAAACAACTGAAACGCCCGAAGTTGTCGCAGCCGCAAGAGCCATTGCTGATGATATTCGAAAATTATATCCTCATCTGGAAGTGCGCCTCACCGGTATGATAATGATGAATAATGCATTTGCAGAAGCAGCAATGGATGATATGACATCACTTGTTCCACTGAGTTATTTAATCATGATTATTATGTTAGGATTATTGATTCGTGATTATCATGGTAATGCTGCGAAATTATTTGGACTGGTGGCAGTTCTCGCAGGTACAGTTGCACTAACAGCGCAAGGTTTAATTCCCCTTTATGCGACCATCGGAATCTTAGTAACCTGGTTTCTGGCGTTATATTACTATTTCCCGGGCACCCTAACGACGTTGATGGTGATACTGTTATCTATAGCGACAGCTATGGGTATTTTTGGCCACATGGGAATGTTAATGTCGCCTCCAACTACTACTGCCCCCATTATTATCTTAACAGTGGCAATTGCAAATTGTGTTCATGTTTTGGTTACCATGATGCATGAAATTCACAATGGTAATTCAAAAGAGGATGCTATAGTTGAAAGTTTACGAGTCAATATTCAACCGGTATTTTTAGCCAGTGTGACTACTGCAATCGGCTTTTTAACCATGAATTTTTCAGAAGTGCCACCCTTTGTACATCTTGGTAATTTAGTTGCAATGGGTGTGTTAATGTCTTTAGTGTTGTCACTTACTTTTTTACCCGCTGTCATATCCTTTTTCCCTATTCGTTCCAAGAGAACAAATAATCGTGACATGATAATAATGGCAAAATTTGGCGATTTTGTAGTGAATAATCGACGCTCATTATTTTATGGCATGATCGTACTTATTGTTGTTACGGTTTCATTTTTACCCAGGAATGAATTAAACGATGTTTTCGTTAATTATTTTGATGAAAGCATTCAATTCCGAGCCGATACCGATTATACAACCGAACACTTAACGGGTATTTATTTAGCTGATTATTCTCTTGAGTCTGGTTCAGAAAATGGCATTAATAATCCAGCTTTTCTTAAGCAGGTAGCGGCTTTTGACGAATGGTATCGTAAAAACCCGAATACCTTACACGTAAATACCATTACCGATGTTATGAAACGTTTAAATAAAAACTTACACGGTGATGATGAGGCAATGTATAAATTGCCGGAAGAGCATAACTTAGCCGCACAGTATTTATTATTATATGAAATGTCATTACCGCGCGGTCTGGATTTAAATAATCAAATTAATATAGATAAATCCGCAACACGATTTACCGTGACTTTAAAAACCATGTCGAGTAATGAAATTTTGGCTATCACTGCAGCGGCAGATGAATGGTTAAAGAAAAATGCACCGGATATTAAAGTTGCTAATGCCAGTGGCCCCACTGTCATGTTTGCTAATATTGGTAGTCGTAATATTCGCAGTATGTTAATAGGAACCACAATCGCATTGGTTTTGATCTCATTAATATTAATTTTTGCACTCAGATCAGTTAAAATTGGATTAATCAGTATGATCCCAAATCTGGTTCCGGCTGCGATGGGATTTGGTTTATGGGGTATCCTGGTTGGTGAAGTCGGTTTGGCACTATCAGTGGTGACGACTATGACACTGGGAATTGTTGTAGATGATACCGTTCACTTTTTAAGTAAATATTTACGAGCAAGGCGTGAAAAGGGTTTAACATCAGAAGATGCCGTGCGCTATGCTTTTAGTTCTGTGGGTATGGCTTTAATTACAACATCAATTATTTTGGTATTTGGGTTTATGGTTTTGTCTCTGTCGAATTTTGAGTTAAATTCCAGCATGGGTCTGTTAACTTCAATTGTCATTGTATTTGCATTATTAGCTGATTTATTATTTTTACCACCATTGTTAATGAAAATAGAGGGAACAACAAAATGAATAATTTAAAAATATCGAAGTTACCTTCGTTAGCTTTATCATCACCCGTCTTATTAATTTTGGTGTTAATGATCAGTTCCAATGTGAATGCCGAAACACCCGAAGAAAAAGGTAAGGCAATAGCAGTTGAAGCCGATAAACGTGACACTGGCTGGAAAGATGTTAAAACAAAATCCGTAATGATTTTACGAAATCGGCATGGCCAGGAATCTACCCGTAGAACCCACGGTAAAAATCTTGAAGTTATAGGTGATGGTGATAAAACTCTGGTGGTTTTTGATAATCCGCGTGATGTTAAAGGAACTGCATTTTTAACCTGGTCTCATGCATTAGAATCTGATGATCAATGGATATTTCTACCCGCATTAAAACGTGTAAAAAGAATATCGTCTTCTAACAAGTCCGGACCATTTATGGGCAGCGAGTTTGCCTATGAAGATATTTCGTCAACTGAAGTTGAAAAATACAAATATAAATACATTAAAAATGAAAAAATTAATAATCGTGATGCCTTTGTTATAGAACGATATCCCCAATATAAATACACCGGGTATACCCGCCTGGTAACCTGGTTAGATACTGAAATGTATCAACCGGTTAAAATTGAGTTTTATGATTTAAAGAACTCATTATTAAAAACATTAACTTATCAAGATTATAAACAATATCTTAATAAATATTGGCGTCCGGCAAAAATGGAAGTGATAAATCATCAAACTGGTAAAAGCACCGTATTAAATTGGGAAAAATACGAATTTAATACTGGATTAAAAGAACGAGACTTTGATCGCAATAGTCTTAAACGTGCTAGATAGAAAAATTTATTAACAGCAAGACAGTTGTGTAAGCATTATGATGAGTAGATTTTTCACTGTTTTAGTAATGTTATTACTAATATCATCACTACAAGCAGCGGAATGGTCGGGTAAAGTTGCATCTGAATATCGGGTATTTACCGAAACACCAGTAGACAGTCGGCAACACGGTAACAATTTGTCAATTCTGGCCGAGCCTGAATATTACACCGAATGGGATGACAGCCAGAGCTTATTGGTAAAAGCATTTGTGCGCTGGGATGAAGGCGATGATGAGCGTAGTCATGCTGATATTCGGGAATTGGTATGGCAAAAAGTTGCAGATGATTGGGAATTAAAAGTTGGTATTAGTAAAGTATACTGGGGAGTTACGGAATCACAACATCTGGTTGATATTATAAATCAAACTGATTTAGTTGAAAATATTGATGGTGAAGAAAAACTGGGACAACCACTTGTCAATTTAACGTTGATAGAATCCTGGGGTGTCATTGATTTATTTGTTCTTCCGGGATTTAGAGAGCGAACTTTTCCCGGTGTTAATGGCCGTTTACGATCGATTCCCCATGTTGATACAAAACAGGCAAAGTATGAGTCGAGTGATGAAGAAAAACATATCGATTATGCCATTCGCTGGTTTGATAATTTTAATGAGTGGGACGTTGGGCTCAGTTTCTTCTCGGGCACCAGTCGTGATCCTCGATTTATTCCCGGTTTGAATTCGCAAGGAGAACAGGTATTTATACCTTTTTATGATCTAATCACACAAGTTGGACTGGATGTTCAAGCTACATTTGATAAATGGTTATTAAAACTGGAATGGATTAATCGTAACGGACAGGGTAATGATTATAATGCTGCAACTGCCGGATTTGAATATACGTTCTATGGAATAGCGCAATCTGATGCGGATATCGGACTGTTGGTGGAATACCTTTATGACGATCGTGGTTCAAGTGCAGCGACTCCATTTCAGAATGATATTTTATTTGGAACTCGTTTAACCTTAAATAATGCTCAGAGCACTGAATTTCTAATTGGTTCGGTGGTGGATTATGAAAAACAAAGTCCGTCATTAAATATTGAGGGTAGTCACCGATTATCGGATAATTTGAAATTAAATGTTGAAGCACGATTCTTTAAAGAAACGTCTGTTACTGATCTGGCCAATTTTTTTCGAAGCGATGATTTTATGCTGGTTGAGCTAGAGTATTATTTTTAATTTAATTATTTGGGTTTATATAACTGATTTTACTTATTTTTATTTTGGGTTTTAGTAATTTTGTGGCAAGTTCTACTGTTACTGGTTTGTTAATGTAATAACCTTGAACCGTATCGCACTTTAATTCTAATAACAGCTCATTGATTCGTCTGCTTTCAACCCCTTCAGCTACTACTTTTAATCCTAGATTATGTGCTAATTCGATTGTAGAACGAACAATAGTTTCATCATTACTGTCTGTATCCATATGCGTGACAAAAGATTTATCAATTTTAAGTGTATCAACAGGTAATTGTTTTAAATAAGCCAAGGATGAAAAACCCGTACCATAATCATCAATTGCAATTGACAGCCCCATATTATTAAGTGATGTTAATACTTCTTTTGCGCGTTCTGCATCAGACATCATTGCACTTTCAGTTATTTCTAGCACCAGTTTATTCGCCGGTAGATTGTATTCTGATAATATACTTTTTATGAAGGTTTCGAGTGAAGGATCTTGTAAGTCCCAAACAGATAAATTTACGGTGACATAAACATTGTTCCCCATATTTAACCAAATTTTACATTGAGCGACGGCTTGTTTTATTACCCAGCGGGATATATTTTTTATAATTCCAGTTTGTTCAGCAAGAGGGATGAAATTATCGGGTGCAATCATTCCATAAATTGGGTGTTGCCAGCGTATTAAGGCTTCAAAACCAATGATTGCCGTTGACGGCAGGGACGAAATGGGTTGGTAATGAAGTATCATTTCATTATTAATTAAAGCTGTTTTTAGATCAGTTAATAACGATAGTTTCTCAATATTGTGTACATCTTTATCAGGATCGTAAGTAGTGATATTGGTATTAGTTCGTTTGGATTGATACATGGCAATATCAGCATGTTGAATTAATGAACTTGAATCCTCACCATGTTCGGGATAGTTTGCCATGCCAATACTCATGCCCACATATAAATGATGATCTTCTATATGATAAACATTTTCCAGCACAGAAATAATTTTTAACGTTAAGCGTTTAATTGCACTATCAGATGTATTTGGTAGTAATATTGCAAATTCATCACCGCCTAAACGCGCTACTGTATCGGTGTCACGTAAACACTTGGTCAGTCGTTCTGCCACAGAACATAATAAAATATCACCTGCAGCATGCCCCAAAGTATCATTAATTTCTTTGAATCGATCCAAATCAAGAATTAATAATGATAAAGCGGAATTGTTTCGTTTGGCATTTAAGATAGCATGGTCTAATCTGTCGGTTAGCAAGGCGCGATTGGGTAATTCCGTAAGTGCATCGTGCATTGCCATATGTTCTAGTGCGGCCTGACGAGAGTGAACCTGGTATTGCATTTCATTAAAGGCGGAAACAAAATTTTTCATTTCGGTTGTATTAACGTTTTGCAGTGTTTCAGTTGACATTCCCTGTGCTTCAAGTTTTAAGTTTAACGATAGTTTCTCAATTGGTTTTAACAAACTTCGGTATAAAAATATAATGATTGCAATAATGAAACCGATAACGAAAATTGTAAGAGCCCATAAATAATAGGATATTGAGTTCATTGAGCCTTTTAATGTGGCTAGATCATTTGTAGACGCAAGGTGTAATTTACGGCTGATGTATTCCAAATCATAGTTTAGTTGCTTAAACATAGGATAGATTCGATTGCTTAGGATTGGAATATCTGTACGCCAATTTGAACTGGTATTAATGCTTAAAACTTTCTCAAAATCTGAATACCAATTGTTTGTTAGTTTAGTGATGTCATCAATTAGTGTTTCTGTATCGACACCCGTTTCAGATTTATTTTTTAATTTTTTCAAATTACTAATGGACTTTTTTAAGTTAATATAATTTTGTTTAACATCATTAGCCTGGTTCGGTAACTGTTCTTCATATAAGGATCCCAGTCGATTAATTAAATATATTCGATAATCATTAATCATACGACGCCATTGATTTTGTAAATGCATTAAAATCAAATGTTGTTTGCTACCGATTTTTTTCTCATTTAGTTTTTCATTTAATGCATTATTTAGCAAAGACAAAATGGTTAGATTAGTATCTCTCATTGAACCATTGGCAATAGCGAAGGAAGGATACATTTCATTTGCATTGGTTCGAATATCCATCAACTGGTTTGATTCGGTTTCTAAATTATTTGTTAAATCGTCGAATTCAATTATTGAATTGGGTAGTAAATTATTAATAACCCATTGGTGTTTTTTTAAAATTAAAAGACTTTGGTGGATATTACTAAAAGATTTTTCTAAAATAGTACGGGATTCCTTATTTGGTGAAATCATGTATAAATCAATTGCGCGATTAGCTTTTGAAATATCGATATGCAATTTTCCAATTATTTTGGAAATCTCGATTCGTTGGCCGATACTTATTGTTAAGCTACTGGCGGTTGATTTTACTTTGTTTTCAGAAATACCAATAGTGATGATAATTATGAGCACTAAACATGCTGATAAAAATAAATATTGTGATTTAAAACTACTAAATTTTGGTAATTTCATATGGACAAAAACCGTATTGATTATTAAGAATGAATGACACTATGAATATTAATTTGATATTCTAAGTAATATTTCGTCCATATAGCTTTAAACTATAGTTCATTATCTGTATTTAACTTTTTATTTTGTGTTTTTCAGATAAAAGTTTGATGCATTAAATCGATTCAACCGATTTTATGGTAGAATGAAACATTAATTGAATAACGATTCAAAAGAGAGACTGCAAAATGGCAAGCTTAACTCAATATAAGGATGGTGTGGCTGGCATTAAACTGCATATTAATAAACAACAATATACTATTGGACGCAGTAATAACAATGATGTATCGATTGATGATGATCTGGTGAGCACGTATCATGCTGTTATCGAAGCCGTAGAAGGGATAACTGCAGAAGGCAGTGTAGATTATTATATTAAAGATTTAAACAGCACTAATACTACAATGGTCAACGACTCCACGATTGAATTGTATAAATTAAGTCATAATGATTTTATTAGTATCGGTACCCAGATTTTTAAATTTTCCAGTGATGATGATGATGATTTACAGGAAACAATGAAATTACATAAATCCTGGTTCCCCGGTGTTTACTACACCAGTAAAAAGAAAAAAAACAAGAGTAAAGCCAGGAAGAAGAAAAATTAATGAGATTTAAAAGATTAAAATAAAATTTTTAATCCATCGAACTTTTATCAAGAATTTCATGGGCCATTCGACCAAGTGATTGAGTCGCAATTCGCATTCTTTCCATTTTTGAATCAGTGCAGCTTAAACGAATATGGTTAGAATACAATTCACTGGGTGAAAATAATGAACCCAGGCCAATACCGATTTTTTTCTTTAAAGCCATGGTGGTCAGCATTTTTGAATCGATCGATTTTGGTAATTCTATCCATAAAAAATAGCCTCCTTGAGGGTTCGTATAGCGAATACCTTTAGGAAAATACTCATAAACCCAACGACGAAGTTGAGTCATTCTTGCCAGATAAACGGTTGTTGCTTTATTGACAGTTCGAATATAACTGCCGCCTTTTAGAAACTCAGTAAAGGCATGTTGAATATAGGGCGGTGTCATTAAACTGCTAACGGCTTTATTGCGTATCACTTTTTCATAAAACTTACCGGGTTCTATCCAGCCGATACGATGACCCGGCCCAAGAATTTTGGAAAATGAAGAGCAATATAATACATTACCATTAGTGTCATAGGATTTTGCCGCTTTAGGGCGTGGTCTTTTGTAAATCAAATCCCCCATGGCATCGTCTTCAATTAACGGAATATTGGCATTGTCCAATATCTTAATCAGATGTCGTTTGTTTTCTTCGGGCATGCTGCCACCCAATGGATTTTGGCAGTTCGGGATTAAAATACAGGCTTTGACGTTATTCGTTTGACGTTTAATTAATCGTGTTAGTGCCCCTAAATCAGCACCATCACGGGGGTGAGTCGGTATTTCCAATACTTTTAATTCGAGCTGGCATAATAATTGGCTAACACCAGGATAAATGGGGGATTCAACCGCAACCGTATCACCTTTTGTCGTAATGGCTTGTAAGGCTAATGCCATTGCACCCTGACAGCCTTGGGTGATAATAATGTTTTCAGCATTGACTCTGCAACCAGCATCGCGCATCCGGTGAACAATCTGTTTTCGTAATTCCAGATCACCCATCGGGGTATCATACTGGCATGACTGGCTTGGATATTCTTTAACCGCCTTGGTGATGTGGCGAGCAATGATACGATCGGGTATTAATTCTTCAGCAGGTGAGCCAATTGAACCGAATTGGTAAATTGAATCAGCATAAAAATCTTCATAAAGTGTTATTGAATCTTTACTGTAAGCGGCATCACGCGGTGTGTCGAGTGGTTGGCTCGCCGCCGGTTGCGTATCTAGCTCTTTAACTTGAGAGCGGACATAATATCCAGAGCGTGGACGGGTAGCGATTAAACTGGCATCTTCAAGCACTGAGTAGACTTGCTGTGCGGTAGTCATACTCACATGGTATTGTTCACATAATTGCCGAAGTGACGGCATACGGGTGCCAACACTATAGGTACCTTGATCGATGGCCTGTGTTAATTCTTGCGCTATTGCATCATATAAGAATTCAGATCGAGACATTTTTCCCTGTCAAAGTGGTTATTTTTTATCCCTTAACCCCAAGTGTACAAGAATTCTAACTAAATAGATCTGATTATGTCGAGTAATTTAACTTATTTAAGATAGTTTATATTTACTGTGAATAGAATATAAATTATGGTTAATATATAAGCTGTATTGTAGTACGGATTTAATGCTCAAATATTATACTGTTTGTGATTAGATATCGTATGACGTGGGGAAATTCATAAATAATAAGCGAGAGTAAGAGGGAGGCCGTCCCTGGCCATGGGTGTATACTCTTGCAAGTAACTCGGTTTCTATATAAATTCTCTGATCATCCTAATCAAACAAAATTTATACTTTAGAATTCATTTTAGCTTGTTCTTGCTATGGTTTGCATAATACCGACACCTAACAGTTTTGGCTATATACAGTTAGAAATATTTCGACCGGTACAGATGTAATTTTTTGTTATTTTTATCACAATTTAGATAACAGATTAACAATAATTAGCCACGACAGCCAGAGTTAAATGTAACGATTGTATAATTTTTAGTTAATATGCACTGATTTAAACTGATTCTAATAAATAATGTATCTATTTAACGTAATTAGAAAAGAGAGAAAAAACGAGGATTTGGAATCGGGACAGCCCAATCAAGACCGTCTGCTTCATGGATGAAGCAGTCGAGCGGCCATGGATGGCGAATAGCGAGTCTTGATTGGGCTGTCCCGGTTTCAAAGCCGGCGAACTTAGTAGAAATTAATTTATACTCTCTGTTTTTGAAATACACTGAATAGTTACTAAATAATTAACCAAAATCTAACACTGTTTAATAGTTGATAGTGATCGAATAACTGGTGAATTTTCGTATATTGAGGACACCAGTATCCAGTATTAAATACTGGCCTTTAATCCCTTGCAGTATTCCACTGATAACGGGTGTTTTATCAAAATTTAGCGATTTCACCTTTTCCGGAAAATTTTCAACCGGAAATTCCAATGAAATACTATCTTCGTCTAAAACTTCAACAGCATCATCACCGTGTTTTTTTATAATAGCGGCAATGGCTTTTTCATTGGTTTTGAAAAGTTCATCACGGCGATCACTTAAACTAATGGGATCAGCATTGCCTTTTAACATTTTACGCCAATCAGTTTTATCAGCAATGTGTTGCTTAAATTCCGATTCAATCAATCCGGATAATAATCTATTTTTAACGCGAAAGATGGGTAAAGCTTGAGTCGCACCCTGATCTATCCAGCGTGTCGGAGTATCACGGGTAATGCCAACCTTAACGCCTGAGGTATTCGCTAAATATACGGTGTGATCTTTAAAACAGTTTTTTTCACCCCATTGGGCATCCCGGCATGTTCCTAAATGAAAATGACAGGTTTCAGGTTTCATAATGCACATATCGCATTGCGGTAAGCTGCGCATGCAAACAAAACAATAACCTTGAGAATAACTTTTATTGGTTGTTTTACCGCAGTTTAAGCAATGAATTTCGCCATTAAACTCCAGTGTAATTTTTTTACCAATGAGTTCGTTTAATGGAATTTCATCTTCATCCAAAGGTAAAAAATAAAGGATAGGCGTTTCAAGTTTACTGCGTAATTTACGTAAGTGACCGGATTTTTTCATTATTAAACTCGAGTTGATTAAAAAACAATTATATTATTGTGAGATTAAAAATCATATTAAAATATTAAGCTTATTAAACAATAATAAATATTGGTAATAATACAAAAAACTGCTTTATTAAATGCTTGATCTTTTCAAAGCATCTATTATTAATTTTATGTGCCATTCTTAATTAAATCGATATCACAGGTTACTGCAATATGAAAACTGTCTCTAAAATGCTATTAAGCTTATTAACATATGGGGTAATTGCATGTGGCAGTTCAGGTTCAGGAATACAGATATCCAATTCTTCGGTTGTATTGAGCAACAATTTTACGGGAGCTAACAATGCCAGTTGGCCAAGTGGTTGGACCACAGTGAGTAGCAGCGCAACAATTTCGGTAGACATTCAAAATAATCGCGGTCGACTTCGTAGTAATAGTTACAATGGAATGACTTCGAATAGCGCATTAACACGTGTAATCAATAATACAATTAACATTCAGGATAGTGATGTTGTATTCACAGTAGAATTTGAAGATTTTGCCAATCAAGGTGTGGGATTTTATGTGCGCCAAAATGGTGGCTACTTAACTGACACGGCCACAAATGGCCAGGGATATTCCGTATTCATGGAGGGCAATGGAACAGACGATTTAGGTTTGTGGTATGAATTAAATGGTATCGAAACCTTGTTAACTGGATCCAATGTTCCGGCTATAACTATTTTGAATAATACGGCATATAAAATACGTTTTCAGGTACAACAATTGAATAGCCTCGATACTATTCAACGTTGTAAAGTTTGGTTAGCCAGTGGTACAGAACCTGCCGCATGGAGTATACAATTCACATCATCATTTTCAGCACTACAAAATATCAGTGGTGGAGTTGCAGTAGATTTATTTAACTATAGTGGAACCAATTCAATCTACCTTGATGATATTGTTGTTACGGAATTAAATTAGTATCCCCGGCTTTAAGCAGTTTATTGCAGGTGAAATTTTGGGCTGAATTCATGTACGGCATTCACAAATGCTTCAGCATGCTCCGGTGGTATTGTTGGGTGAATACCGTGCCCTAAATTAAATACATGGCCTTCGTGATGACCAAAGCTTTCCAGAATTATTTTCACTTCTTCTCGGATTCTTTCAGGCGAAGAATATAATACCGTTGGATCCATATTGCCTTGTAAAGCAACTTTATGGCCAACGCGTTCACGGGCATCGCCGATATCAATTGTCCAGTCGAGTCCTAATGCATCCGCACCGGTATCAGCTTGTAATTCCAGCCAACCCGCACCGCCTTTGGTGAACATGATCACAGGTACTTGTCGGCCATTGTGGCTGCGATTAACACCATCGATAATTTTTTGCATGTAGTTTAATGAAAAATCGACATAGTCGCGCGGTGTTAATGCGCCGCCCCAGGTATCGAAGATCATCACGGTTTCGGCGCCATGTGCAATTTGAGCATTTAAATATTCAATAATAGTATCTGCCAGGATATCGAGTATTTTATGCAGTAACTGCGGTTGATCAAATAACATGCCTTTAACATGGGCGAAATCTTTTGACGAACTGCCTTCAACCATATAAGTCGCTAACGTCCAGGGGCTGCCAGTGAAACCAATTAACGGTACTTTACCATCGAGTTCGCGGTGAATCATATTCACAGCGGCCATCACATAGCCGAGTTCTTCGTCCATTTGAGGTACAAATAATTTATTTATATCGGCAGCCGTGCGCAGTGGTCGTTCAAATTTAGGGCCTTCGCCTTCGGCGAAATACAAACCAAGCCCCATCGCATCGGGAATCGTTAAAATATCTGAGAATAAAATCGCGGCATCCAATGGAAAGCGTTCAAGTGGTTGCAGGGTGACTTCGGTTGCCAGCTCGGGAGTTTTGCATAAGGTTAGGAAATCGCCGGCTTTTTTACGGCTTGCGCGATATTCAGGTAAGTAACGACCTGCCTGGCGCATCATCCATACAGGGGTTTTATCGACTGGTTGGCGTAGTAGGGCTCGAAGAAAGCGATCGTTTTTTAGTTCCGTCATTATTTATTATCCTATTTAATTTTTAACCGCAAAGAGTGCAAAGGAAGAGATTATAGTAAATTATTACTTTAATATTTTCTTTATTTAGATTCCAGTTACTAGTCGTTATTTAAAAGATCTGGTTTCAGTATATTTTTCATTACTTTGCGCTCTTTGTGGCAGATGATTGTTATATGTTTAAATAATCCAGTATTCCTTCGGCTGCTTGCTGTCCTTCATATACAGCAGTGACTACCAGGTCAGAGCCGCGAACCATATCACCGCCAGCAAATATTTTTTTGTTGCTGGTTTGAAATTTAAATTTCTGGTTCTCTGGTGCAACAATGCGACCTCGCTCGTCCAGATCGATTTTATTTTTTGTTAGCCAATCCGGTGGGCTGGGTTGGAAACCAAATGCTACGATAACACAATCGGCTGGAATAACTTCTTCAGAGCCTGCGATCGGTTCAGGGCAGCAACGGCCGAATTTATCGGGTTCGCCCATTTTGGTGGTAACGACTTTGATGCCTTCTACTTTATCGCCGCCAATTATTTCCAGTGGCTGACGATTCCATTTAAAGACCACACCTTCTTCTTTGGTGTTAGCAACTTCTTTTTTAGAGCCAGGCATGTTGGCTTCATCACGGCGATAGACGCAGGTTACGCTGGTAGCAGTTTGTCTTACCGCAGTGCGGTTACAATCCATTGCCGTGTCACCACCGCCCAGTACCACTACTTTTTTATCTTTCATGTCAACAAAGTCATTGCTGTCTTTCTCAAAGCCCAGGCAACGATTGGCATTAGAAATCAGGAATGGTAAGGCTTCAAATACGCCGGGTAGATCTTCACCGGGGAAACCGCCTTTCATGTAATTATAGGTTCCCATGCCCATGAATACCGCATCATAGTCTTTTATTAAATCTTCGAGTTGGATGTCGGTACCGATATCGGTGTTTAATCGAAACTCAACGCCCATTTCTTCCTGAATAGCACGACGCCGTTTAACGACGTCTTTTTCCAGTTTAAATTCAGGGATGCCAAACGTTAGCAGACCGCCAATCTCTGGATAACGATCAAATACGATTGGTTTAACGCCATTACGAATTAAAGTATCAGCGCAACCCAAGCCTGCCGGGCCAGCACCGATGATGGCAACTTTTTTTCCAGTATCTTTAACCGCAGAAAGATCAGGACGCCAACCTTGATCAAATGCAGTATCGGTTATAAATTTTTCTATCGAACCAATCGTTACCGCACCAAATTCATCGTTTAAAGTACATGCCCCTTCACACAATCGATCTTGAGGACAAACCCGACCACAAATTTCAGGCAGTGAATTAGTTGAGTGTGATAATTCGGCTGCTTTAATAATATTGCCTTCCTCAATTAACTGTAACCAGTTGGGAATGTAATTATGCACCGGACATTTCCATTCACAATACGGGTTACCACAATGAAGACAACGATCAGCCTGATGTTTGGCAGTTTTTTCATCAAACTTACTATAAATTTCACAATACTTTTGTACCCGAACTTTAACACTGATTTTTTTCGGATCGTGTCGTGGAACTTGTAAAAATTGAAAATTATTTCCCATGTTATGCAGCAGCCTCTTGTAAATCTTCTAACAAGTTATCTAAAGACGCTGCTTTAGGTTTTACTAACCAGAATTTATTAATTTCATCTGCAAAATTATCCAGAATGAATTGACCACGAACACTGTTAGTGTCAGCAACGAAGTCTGTAATAACACTTCGTAAATGATTTTTATACACTTCCATTTGTTCAGCAGCGATTCGCTGGATATCAACATCCTGATTCACATTATCAAAAAATTGATTTTGTTCATCATAAACATAGGCAAAACCACCGGTCATACCTGCACCAAAATTACTGCCGGTTTCACCTAATACGGTAACAATACCGCCAGTCATGTATTCACAACCGTGATCACCAATGCCTTCAACCACCGTATGACAACCGGAGTTACGCACTCCAAAACGTTCACCGGCTAAACCGGCGGCATGCAATATGCCGCCGGTTGCGCCGTATAAACAGGTGTTGCCAATAATAACGGTTTCAAAACTGTTAAAGCTACTGACCCTGGGTGGATAGATCACTAATTTGCCACCGGCCATGCCTTTGCCAACATAATCGTTGGCATCGCCTTCGAGCGTCATGTTTAAACCACCCGCATTCCAGACTCCAAAGCTTTGGCCGACAGTACCTTTCAGGTTTAAGGTGATTGGGGTATCTTCCATACCCAAATCATTATGCAGGGCGGCGATTTCACCCGATAATCGGGCTCCAATCGAACGATGAATATTTTCGACATCATAACTAAAACTACCACCGCTTTTGTTTTTAATCGCATCACGGGTGTCCAATACCATTTGCTCGGCTAGTTCACCTTTATCAAATGGTTCGTTTTTAGGTGACTCGCAATAACGGGGTTTATCGGCAGGTACGTTGGCATCGTCTAACAATGCGGATAAGTCCAGTGACTTTTGTTTACTGGTTTTACCTTCTAACTGTTTTAATAAATCAGTTCGGCCTATTAAGTCGGTCATTTTTTCGATACCCAAAGCTGCCATTAATTCACGCGCTTCTTCAGCAATAAAATGAAAATAATTCATTACGGCTTTAACTTCACCGCTGAAATGCAAATCACGTAACACATCATTTTGTGTTGCGACACCAGTGGCACAATTATTCAAATGACAAATTCGTAAATACTTGCAACCCATCGCGATCATCGGGCCGGTGCCAAAACCAAAACTCTCGGCACCAAAAATTGCCGCTTTAATCACATCCAAACCGGTTTTTAAACCACCATCTGTTTGCAAACGCACTTTACCGCGCAGGTCATTGGCTCGAAGCACTTGATGGGTTTCCGTTAAACCCAGTTCCCAGGGACTGCCAGCATATTTCACCGAAGTTAATGGCGATGCACCGGTACCACCATCGAAACCGGAGATGGTAATTAAATCGGCATAGGCTTTGGCAACACCCGCAGCAATAGTTCCAACGCCCGCCTCTGCTACTAATTTAACGGATACCAGGCCATCAGGGTTAACCTGTTTTAAATCGTAAATTAATTGCGCCAGGTCTTCGATGGAATAAATATCGTGATGCGGTGGTGGTGAAATTAATGACACACCGGGTTTACAAAATCGCAGGCTGGCAATGTAGTCATTAACTTTACTGCCGGGTAACTGTCCACCTTCGCCGGGTTTAGCGCCCTGTGCGACTTTAATTTGCATAACTTCAGCGCTGCGTAAGTACGCCGGGGTAACCCCAAAACGGCCGGAAGCGACTTGCTTGATCTTGGATCGTTTCAGGGTGCCATAACGCGACCGGTGTTCACCACCTTCACCTGAGTTTGAGCGGCCACCGATTCGGTTCATGGCTTCAGCTAAAGTTTCATGTGCTTCGGGAGATAACGCGCCGAGACTCATCGCAGCAGAATCAAAGCGAATCATAATGTCTTCGATGGGCTCGACCTGATCAATTTTTATTGCTTTAACAGACTTATCACCTATACGCAGTGCTAATAAATCGCGCAGCGATAATGCATCACGCTTATTAACCAGATCGGCATAGATTTTATAGTGCTGATAATCGCCGGAACGCACTGCAGCTTGTAGCGCATTTACCACGTCCGGGTTATAGGCGTGTTGTTCACCATTGTGTACGTATTTTAATAACCCACCCTGATCCAATTTCTTGCGCGGATTCCAGGCGAGTTTTTGAGTTGTATTGATATCTTCATCGAAATCTTTGAATCGAATGCCGGAAACACGATTGGTAGTACCGGTAAAACAAAGATCTACCACATCCTGATGCAGGCCAACGGATTCAAATAATTGCGCACCACGATAACTGGCAATAGTTGAAATGCCCATCTTCGAGGTGATTTTATATAAGCCTTTTTTAATGCCTTTGCGGTAATTAACTTCCAGTTTTGTGGTGTTCAATTCTGTAAGCTCGCCACTTTCCTGCATGTCACGCAAACAGGCAAACGCCAGGTACGGATAAATAGCAGTAGCACCATAACCGAGTAATACCGCAAAGTGGTGCGGGTCACGTACTGTGCCGGTTTTTACAATGATGTTGGCATCACAACGCAAACCTTTTTGAATTAAACGATGATGCACTGCACCGGTCGCAAACACCGCATGAATTGGGCGAGTGTCTTCGCTGATGTCTTTATCGGTTAACAATAAAATGACCTTGCCGGATTTAATTGCCGCTTCAGCTTTATCTGCAATATCGATAATGGCTGATTCTAAATCGGTATTATGCGGATAATTCAAACTGATTGTTTCATTAGCATAATGCGTATCAGTTTCACCTAATGCCATTAATGAATTTAATTTAGTGTGTGATAATACCGGAGAATTAATAATAGTCCGTTGGGCATTTTCCGGTGATTCAACAAACAGGTTTTTTTCACGGCCAAAACAGGTCTCAAGCGACATCACCACTTGCTCGCGAATGGGATCGATCGGTGGATTGGTCACTTGTGCAAACTGTTGTCGAAAATTATCATAAGGTGATCGAACCTGGGTTGATAACACCGGGAACGGCGTATCATCACCCATTGAGCCAATGGCTTCAGCACCACTTTCAGCCAGCACTCGCAGAATTTGATCGCGTTCTTCAAAGCTGACACCAAATAATTTTTGGTAAATAGGAAATTGCTTAATAGCGACCGGTTCCAAAATGGTTTCTTCGTCCAATACCGATTCAATATGATTACTGCTTTTCATCCATTCTTTGTAGGGATGACGATTTTTCAGCATGTCATTGACATCATCGGGTAATAATAACTTGCCGGTTTCCAAATCTGCCGCCATCATCTGGCCGGGTTTTAAGCGCCCTTTTTGTAGCACATCTTTCGGATCGTAATGATACACGCCTATTTCAGATGCAATGGTGATATGACGATCTTTGGTAATAACCCAGCGTGCCGGACGCAGACCGTTTCGATCCATGCTGCAAGCGGCATAACGACCATCACTCAACACGATTCCGGCAGGACCATCCCAGGATTCCATGTGCATCGAGTTGTATTCATAAAATGCTCTTAGATCGGCATCCATATTGGGTGCATTTTGCCAGGCGGGTGGCACCAATAGGCGCATGGCACGAAACATATCCAGACCGCCTGCGAGTAATGCTTCGAGCATATTATCCAGACTATTAGAATCCGAACCCGACATTGAGACCAGGGGACGAACATCCGCCATCGGAATTGCCTTACTTTCAAATTTATGACCCCGAGCGATCGACCAGTTACGATTACCTTGAATGGTGTTGATTTCACCATTGTGTGCCAGATAGCGAAACGGTTGTGCCAAACGCCACTGTGGTAAGGTGTTGGTAGAAAAGCGTTGATGAAAAATTGCAATGGATGAGGCCATTTGCTCATCGGCCAAGTCCAGATAAAACTCCGGCAGGTGTTGCGGCATAACCAGACCCTTGTAAGAAATCATGGCAGATGACAAGCTCGGAATGTAGAACATCGGATCATTTGGCTCGATGACTTTTTCACATCGGCGTCG
>JBGMRJ010000018.1:0-3138 GCA_048061315.1 Gammaproteobacteria bacterium | reverse complement strand
CCCACGGCATAGTGGCTATTAAGCGTAAAGCCCAGTGTTTTAGCCTGTTGTTGCAGGAACGTGTCCGGTTTTTTAAGCAACAAACCGCAACCATCGCCAGTCTTACCATCCGCTGCTACAGCCCCCCGATGCGTTAAACGTCCTAAGGCAGTTATAGCGGTGTCTAGCAGCCAATGACTGGCATCATTGTCCATATTGGCAATCAGCCCAAAACCGCAGTTTTCACGCTCAAATTCAGGTCGGTACAGTGCACCGTGTAATTTTTCCATATCAGTCTGCATCTTAATATATTGATTTTATTGACGATTTTTGAATCATTGATGAAAAAAACGTCGTTGAAATTAGCTAAGCCAAACGGCCAAGCAGTATACAAGCCTGCATAGCTAGGTTCAAATGCTATTAGTCACTATTTTGAAAATATATTTCTATTAAAAACAACAAGTTAAAATCCTATCACTGTAAAATCGCTTTAATTGAAACAAAATATTTATGTATTTCAAGCACGGTTAAAGCAATTTTTAACACTACAAATACTACTTAACACTAATTTGGGATATCAAGTGATAGTTTATTGAATGCTAATATAGCTGTAGGGTACAATTCGGATGATTATTGACTGACGAAAAGGAAATAGTATGAAGGATTCTATGATAGAAATAATGATTGCGATGATGCCGTACATGAAACCATTTATGTATTTCGGAATGGCATTTGTAGTACTGGCAATTATTTTAGTATTAACAAAAATGGCTGCTAAAACAACCGAAAATAAAGCGTTACGTTGGTCATTACGCTTTGTATTTATTACTGCCGGTTTTTTCCTGTTAGCTCAGGGAATGGGTATTATCTTAAGTATGCCGCCAACCATTAACTTTGGTGATTCAAGTAAGTTTGAATTTATTTTAGTGAGTTTTTGGCAAGTAGGTTTGGTATTTTTATTTGTAGCGCTAGTGTTAAAATTTCTTGGCCGAAACAAGCAAATAAAAGCATCATAAAATTTAGTGCGCACAAAAAAGCCTGAGCTTGTTATTAGCTCAGGCTTTTTTAGTTTTAATACAGATATATTATTTAATACGAGTGAAAGAACCACTTGCACAAACATTGGCATCAGTACAACCATCTAACTTCCAGGTATCGGCATTAACCATAGTTAACTTGGAATTGTAAGTATCACCCGTTTGAGGATGAGCTACTTTACCGACAAAATTCCCATCCATTGGCTTTAACTTTGTTTTGATGATTTGCATACCAACATTCTTAGGTCCAGAAACCACTTTGGCGCAAACTTCAGTTGTAGGACATTTTTCAACAGAAATAACAAATTTTTCCCATTTCCATTTGCCAACCATCATTGTGATGTCGCCACCAGCAATGGCTAAATTTGAAGTACTAAATGCGATTAAAGCAAGTGATGCAAAAATTATTTTTTTCATAATAGCTCCTTAGTTATTAAAATTTAATCCAATCGATATTTATGCTCCTTGGCAAGTACAGGCATCAAATGACAGGAGTATGAATATTAGAATATTATAATTTATATAAACACAGAGTCAATTACAGACTAGTCAAAATATGAATATAAGTTACTAAATTGTAAGGTGTTATTTAACATATTGCACAATATATTATGTTAAATATGTGTTGAAATTGACTTATTTAGTGTTTGTATATCGGATTTTTTAAACTATGCAGATAACATCAAATCTTTCTATCCACATTGTTTTGCTATACTAATTATAAATGGTTTTTCTTATATTATATGGAAGAAAATCTACAAATTATTAATCCAGTTTATAATTTAGTAAAAACAGAAATTATATTTTAAGAATTGATTAATTAGATTAGTTATTATGCCTCAGTCGTTGTGTCAAAAATATGGATTTGATCTCAAGGGTCGCCAAACACGTTTAACATTACTCGATCTGAATTCCGAAGCACAGGCTATCCTTACAAAATTGCATATTAAAGTGATTCTACCTTCACACGAAATTATGGTAGATAAATTTTATGACTACCTGTTAGCTCAAGAACCCATGAAGGAGTTTCTTCATGGTGATTGTTTAATTGAGCGCCTTAAAAAAACGCAAGCTGAATATATTTCAACTATCGGTGTTAATTATGCAAGTGAAGAATACTTTGAAACAAGACTAGTGATTGGTATGGCTCATGCAAATATTGGTTTGCCGTTAAGTTTGTATCAGTGTTCATACACTATATTACAAGAAATAATAGTTGAACAAATTCAACTCTGTGAAAGTTTATCCGATAAAGAAAAAATAATCATTCAGAAATTCATGTATCGAATTACAACTCTCGATAAATCATTGGCCATGGAATCGTATTTTAATTTAAATATTGAGAATCTTGAGCATTCTATTGATGTGTTAAAAGAAAAAAGTGCCACTTTAAAAAGTGAAGTTGATTTCGATAGTTTAACAAGAGTTCATAGCAGAAAAAAAATCCTGAATTATCTAAACAATCAGTTACCCCAGCTCAACGAAAAGCGAATTTCACTTGCTGTGGTTGTTGCTGATTTGGATAATTTTAAAAAAGTGAATGATCATTATGGGCACCGGGTTGGTGATGACGTTTTGAAACATACGGCAGCCAGAATACAGGGTTCAATACGCGATATTGACCTGGTTGGTCGATATGGTGGTGAAGAGTTTCTCATTCTATTACCCGGGGTTGATAATGAAACGGCAATAATTATAACTGAACGTATTAGATCAAGTGTTGCTAAAGCACCAATTACCTATAATAACCGGAAAATTAATATGACAATTAGTTTAGGGTTAACAATGGCAAAATTAGATGATGATATTAATTCGTTATTTAATCGAGCAGATAATTTAATGTATGATTCTAAACATAAAGGACGAAATTGTATTAGCTGGGACATGAAATAAACACATATAATCTAAACATTATTTTTCAAATTTACATCAACAATTAATTTTGCAACTCGATAATTTTAGTTGTTGTATCGTTTAATTACATTCTTTTACCAAATACCTAAAATTGATATGGTTTTCTGCTTTACTCATAAATAAAAACTATATAGCTGCCGCTTGTATTCAATTTTATAATTCTAAATTAGTACTTTTATTAATCCTGAGATTAAAGCTAGGTTATTAA
>JBGMRJ010000017.1:0-33804 GCA_048061315.1 Gammaproteobacteria bacterium | reverse complement strand
ATAGTCTAATAGTATTATTTAGTAATATTCGAAAAACGTTGACGCCATTGTTGAAAGGTTGGATATTTTAAGTAAGCCTTACTGGTAACATATTCTAAAATGCCTTGTAAACGAAAGAATCCAACCACAGAATCTACCCGAATTATTTCTTTTCCTTTTTTATCATAAAATAATAATGTTGGCGCATAATTTAAGTTGAGTTTATCCGCCCAGGATCGTGCTGTGAATTTGTAGCCCAAATGAGTCGTCACCGGAGTATTTGATTTCATGTCCAGTTGAATGATTTTGAAATTTTTTAATAATGTATTAATGTTTTTAGACGTTAATGGCCCGGCATGTAACACATCGCAAGAATGACATTTTTTGCGTTCATATATAACAAGAGAGTATTGTTGATGTTTTTCGAGTTTTTGTGTTAAGTCGTATGGTGGTTTTTCAAAAAAATCATGAGTATTAAGTTGATCATTGCCAAAATTCATTGCTGATTCTGCACGCGACAGGTAGGTTTTGAAACTTTCTTTTCGGTGATGACTATCTGCAACATATTCTAATGCCGCTCTAAATTGATATGGTGGTCGGTAACCATTAAATTTTAACGCTTTTTTACCCTGATTATCATAGAAAACCAAAGAAGGCGTAAAATTTGTTTTTTGAGCAATTGCATATTCTCTTTCGGTGTATTTTTTATTATCAAACCCGGTAAGTGATTGCATGCCCAAAACATCAATGGCGATAACATCAAAATTTTTGCGAGTATAGGCAATTATATCTTTTTGTTCCCAATTATTTTTTATGAATGCTTTGCAATAAGGGCAGAATCCCTGACTATAAAAAATAATTAAACCTTTATTCTTTTTATTCGCTTCTGCTAAATCATCCGGTAAATCCAGAAAACTGAGATTAAACCAGTCAGGATGAACTAATCGTTCTTTAAGTGGTTTATCGGGAAATACAATGGGATCAATTTTTGTGGCGGCATTGCTTATGTCTGTGAACAGTAACAAGCTTAAAAATGTGAATAACGATAAAGTGAAAAAGCTGTATTTATTCAAATAAGTCATATTATAATATTTAGTGGTTATAGTACTAATTTGTGATAACGTCGTGTTTAATGCAAATGTTTTTACAGTTTAGCGTTAGTCTCTTTTTTAAATGAAAAGTTCAATAGCACTAAACCAATGATCATAAAGGGAATACTGAGCAATTGGCCGGTGTTAAGCATCAATGCCATATCATAACTTTCCTGTTTTAGTTTTACAAATTCAATTAGAAACCGTGATAAAAATACAAAAAACAACAAACTACCAAAAATTACACCTTGTTTGCGTTGTAAATTATGCTTTTTATAAAAATACAGTAATACTATAAAAATTAATAAATAGGATAAAGCTTCGTAAAGTTGTGCCGGATGACGTGGTATCAAGTCATATTTTTTAAAAATAATGAGCCAGGGTACAGAACCGGGTATTCCAAGAATCTCGGAGTTAAAGAAGTTACCCAAACGAATAGAAAATGCAGTGAATGCAATAGGGATGGATAATCGATCCAGTAGCCATAAATACGATTCATTTGAATTACGCTGGTATAAATAGATACTGAACATTATTCCGATAGCACCACCGTGGCTGGCCAGGCCACCTTCCCACAGTGCCAGTGTCTTTAATGGATTTGAAAAATAATAACCCGGTTCGTAAAAAAGTACGTGGACGAGTCTGGCACCTATTAATGTACCTGCAATTAAATACCAAAGTAACTTGTCAAGCTCATTTATGTTTTTATGTTCCCGGATGTAAATCCAGCGCATGGTGTAATAACCAAAAACAAAACCAAAAGAGAATAATACACCATACCAACGAATATTTATCGAACCTAGTGAAAACAAAACCGGATTAACTGACCAGACAAAATAATCCATAATATTATCGTTTATTTTTAAAATTCTTTTTTCTGGTAGCTTTTTTATCAGCTTTCTTTTTATTGATGATTTCGAGCTCGGCTAATTCTTTTTCGATTATCTCCGGGGTTTCGAATGACAGCATACCTAAAGTGCCATCTCGGAGTTCATTTAAAAATAGAGTAGAAACCTGATTTAATTCAACTTTGCCACCAGCTCGCAAACAACCCCGTTTTTTCCCAATAAATTCCAGTAATTCGAGTTCATTTTGGGGTAATGAATCAAATTGATATCTTTTTTGCAGTTGTTCAGGATAATGCTGTAATAAAAAATCAGCTGCAAAAAAGGCGACATCGGTTTGATCAATAGCGGTATCTTTAATTGCACCGGTACAGGCCAGACGGTAAGAACTGTTTTCATTCTCGATTTTAGGCCACAACATCCCAGGTGTATCCAACAAGGTTATATTATTATCAATTTTGATAACTTGCTGGGTTTTTGTTATGGCTGGCTCATTGCCTGTTTTGGCTATGATCCGTTTAGCGAGGATATTAATCAAGGTTGATTTTCCGACATTCGGTATGCCAACTATCATGGCATGAATGCCGCGATCCGATTTTCCTTTTGTGGTTAGCATCTTATGGCATAGATCAATTATTTTACGCATCTTTTCCGGTTGTGAGGCTGTTAATGCGATAGTCTTAATATTTTTTTGTTGATCCAGATACAGTTGCCAGTTCTTAATAACATTGTGATCGGCAAGATCCGATTTATTGAGTACTTTGATACACGGTTTCTCACCTCGTAAGGAATTTAATAGTGGATTTTGGCTACTAAATGGAATTCGGGCATCAAGTACTTCAATAATCATATCAACCTTTGGCAAGGTTTCCTTGATTTGTTTGCGCGCTTTGTGCATATGACCTGGATACCACTGTATATGCATGACAACCTATTTTATTGTAAGTTAGTAAAAGTGTTATTTTAAAGATTTAATTTGAAGATGTAAAAGATAATATTAATATTGTGACTAATTTATTCGCTATATTGATTACACTGAGTCCGTTATGAACGCTTTAGAGTTGACCACTCTTTTAATATTGACTCAATCAATATGGGTCTAAATATACTGGTATTTTCAGTTGGGTCTAACTTGAGACTTTCTTGTAATATTTGATTCAGATTTTCAACGATAGCTGAGATCTGGCTTGGGCTTAATTTCACTTTAAATAAATCTGCATTCTTATTGTCAGAGGTGTTTTTTGAGTGTATTACGGATTGATTAAATACTATATTTCGAATCTGTAAAGCCAGTTTTGGTTCTTTATTTCGAAGTAAAGTAAAACTCATGTCTAGAATACTTCGATTAAATAAATCAGCAGTTTTAGTAGAATTTTTAGTCACTGAATAATACCTTATTAAATTATAATCAAATATTAACCACAATCTATGTAGTTATATTTTAATAAAAATGTAAAAGGAATTAAGTTAATTCTAGTTTATTTCTTTGAGTATGAAATACTAAAGTATAAATAAATTCGAATTGATATCAATCAAGCAGTCTGTTTTGTGTATCATAGTATTTTTAATTAAATGGTGTTGTATGAAAATTTCAATTATAAGCGGTAGTCATCGTGATCCTTCTCAGAGCATGAAAGTAGCAAAAGTTATCGAGATGATGTTATTAAATGGAATATGTGATGAAGTCAATATTGTCAGTCTTGCTAATAATCCTATACCACTATGGGATTCAGGTGTATGGGATGGAGAAGAAAGATGGCAAACACTATTAACACCGTACCGAGAGCAATTATCAAGCAGTGATGGTTTTGTCGTTATTAGCCCGGAATGGCATGGCCAGGTACCCGCGGGCTTAAAGAATTTCTTTTTATTATTTAGCAAAAATGAACTCGGTCATAAACCCGCGCTGATCGTGACAGTGTCATCTGGCGATGGAGGCAGTTATCCAGTTGCAGAATTACGGATGAGTAGTTATAAAAATAATCGCCTTTGTTATATTCCGGAACATGTCATTATTAGAAATGTGGAACAAGTATTAAACGAATCTGTCAGTGATAATAATGAAGAATCCGATAGTTATTATCGTGAACGTCTAACATGGGCACTTAAAATTTTATCTGAGTATGCACGTGCCTTAAATCAAGTTAGAGCCAGTAATGTAACTCAAACTGAAAAATTTGGAAATGGAATGTAATATGCCAAATAATCTTGATATCACTGAAATTAGTGCAACTCTGAGACAATTTGCGAGTGATCGTAACTGGAATCAATTTCATTCACCCAAGAATTTATCAATGGCACTCAATGTTGAAGCAGCTGAGTTATTAGAACATTTTCAATGGTTAACCGAACAGGAAAGTTTGACATTAGATGATAATAAACGTGATGCCGTAGCAACTGAAATTGCCGATGTACTTATCTATCTAATTCGAATTTCAGATATTCTAAAAATAGATTTGAATGACGCTGTTCATTCTAAAATGGCTTTAAATTCTGAGAAATATCCGGTTGAAAAAGTTTACGGTAGTTCAAAGAAATACACCGAATATTAAACACTACATGAACAATTCACTCGAAAAACTAAACCAACAGTTCGCTATTGAACATTCAGTAGCGATCAAACAAAATCCACAGAGTGAATTGTTGTATATTGAAATTAAAAATAAATCCTCAACAGCTACCATCCAGCTTCAAGGCGCTCATCTAACAGATTGGACGCCTGTTAATCATAAACCCGTTATATGGCTTTCAGCATTAGCAAAATTTAGACCGGGTAAATCAATTCGTGGCGGTATTCCAATTTGCTGGCCCTGGTTTGGTGCGCATCAAACTCACACCAGCTATCCTGCTCATGGTTTTGCGCGTACTGCTTTATGGGAGATAGAATCCACTGATACCGTGGATACAGGAAAAACACAAATAAAATTACGATTACCTGAAAATAATATTCCGGAATCTCAATGGCCCTTTAATACAGCAGTATACTGTATTTTTACCATCGGAAAAGAGCTTGAGATAGAACTCGTTACTACTAACAACAGTCAGGAAGATATTATAATTGGTGAAGCATTTCACAGCTATTTTAATGTTAGTGACGTAAGTACAATTTTAATTTCGGGGTTATCTGATTGTCGTTATCAGGATAAACTCGATGATTTCACTTTAAAAAACCAATCGGGTAATATTGACATCAAGCAGGAAGTGGATCGTATCTATATTGCAACTGATCACAACTGTATCATTGAAGATCTTGGATTTAATCGAACGATTAGTATTGTCAAAAAAAATAGTTTGTCGACAGTAGTCTGGAATCCCTGGTTAGCAACAGCAACTAAAATGGGTGATCTGGGTGATGAAGGTTATTTAAAAATGATATGTGTTGAAAGTGGTAATGCGACGCACGATGTCGTTACGCTAAAACCAGAACAACGACATAATCTTTATGTACGGTATTGTGTAGACGAAATAAATTAGTTTAGTCTAATCCAGATATTTTTCTTGCCATTTTAAAAATTGTAATCGCACATGTTCAGCAAACTCTTTTTTATCGGTGAAATCACTCGGGCTAATTGCATCAAACACATAGTAATTGGCATGATTATTTTGGCATGTCATAAAATGCCAAAATTTATCTAATAGCGTATCGGGGTCAACCCATTCAAATGTTTCCTGTTCTTCATATTGTAGAAATACGGGTACAATGGGTACTCCCGTTTTTATTGCAAGCTCAAAAGCACCCGTATGAAATTTTTCACCGATTCGGCGACCATAGCAGCCACCTTCAGGAAACATTGAAATATTAAAACCCGAGGTAATTTTTTTCATTAGTTGCTCCACAACTTGTTGTCGTGAATCAGGGTCGGAGCGTTTTACAAATAGAGTACCGGCTGCTTCACTTATTTTACCGAGAAGAAACCAATTACGAACACCTTCTTTAGCCAAAGGGTAGGCATTAAACAATGCGGGGATGCCAAAATCTTCAAAAGCGGAAGGGTGATTGGCGACTAAAATATAGTGGTCGGGTAATTCAAGTTTATTTTTTTGATGTAATCGTAAATCGACGTTTAACGCTCGTACTAACAGACGGCACCAGATTCGAGACAGATTGTGATATTGAGATTGTTTTAGTAATTTTGGATACCATGAAATGGAATATAAGAGAATGGTAAATAACGCGACTTCAATCCAGCAATAACCAAGCCAAAATATTTTAAATAATAGATGCAGCATTAACAAACCTGTTTTATAAAACGCTTAGACTAAGTAAAACAGTTATCATCATATTGTCAAACTTTACTATCAATATCGCTTTAAGAAGGTATTTTTAGCTAAAATACGCAGAAATAAATACTAACATTTGCTATTTCGTGATAATTTACAAATCATTTATGATCGCATGGGATTTGCTCAGTGGTACAAGAATTAATCAGTAAAATAGAAGCATCCGGGGATTATCGTGTCCTAAAACGATTTGAGCCGGTAGAATTTTATCATCAGATAGCCAATGCTGAATCGAAGATTGAATTACGAAAATGCATCTTTCTGGATGTTGAAACAACGGGTTTAGACGATACTACGGACACAGTCATTGAACTTGCAATGGTTCCGTTTGAATATGATGCAGATGGTAATATTTACAGAATTTTACCCGCGTATAACGGTTTTCAAGATCCCGGTTTTCCTATTCCTGCCAATATTACCGAGCTAACCGGTATTACAGATGATATGGTTAAAGGCCAGTCTTTAGATATGCAAGCCATTAGCGATATGTTATCCGATTGTGTGCTGGTTATTGCGCATAATGCGCGATTTGACCGACCGTTTATGGAAAATCTAAGCGATGAATTTAAAGGTAAATATTGGGCTTGTTCCATTGCTGATGTCGCCTGGGCTACTGAAGGTTTTGGTAGTAGTAAACTTGAATTTTTAGCCTATCAATTTAAATTTTTTTATGAAGCACATCGTGCAGTAATTGATTGTCAGGTGGGTATCCATATTCTAACGCAAACTTTACCAAAGTCGGGTGGTAATGCCATGCAACAATTATTAAAATCGGCACGGCGTACAGATTATCGTTTATGGGCAAAAGGTGCACCATTTGATAAAAAAGATGACTTGAGAAAACGGGGTTACCGATGGGCAAATGGAGATGATGGCGGTATCAAGGCCTGGTATCTTGATTTACCCGATAATGAACTCGATAACGAGTATGATTACTTGAATGAAAATATTTTTAATCGAACCGTTTCTGATTTACCCACTAAAAAACTAACTGGAAAAATTCGCTATTCAAAAAGAATATAATAAAAGGATTTTGTAATGTATCGATTTAATGATTTTGATTTTATCAACCGTGTATTCATGATAATTTTTTTTGTGAGTTTAATGTCTATTTCGTCTTGCAGTAAGGATGACTCGAAACAGCAATTGAAACTAAAACAATTACAAACGAAATGGAATTGGGGTGATAAAAAATGGATGGACAATGAATTATTGATACTTGATAAGGGCGAACAACTATATTTGGAAAATTGTGCATTGTGTCATTCGGTAAATGGCATGGGTGATATTGGACGACGATCACCGATATTAATCGATAACCCACTGGTCAATGAAAAAGCTGATATACCAATTAAAATAACCTTGTTTGGTAAAAGAAAGATGCCGGGATATTCAGAAAAATTTTCCGATGAGTTTATAGCGGCGGTATTGAGTTATGTTCGAAATGCCTGGAGTAATACCAGTGGTGTGTTAATTAGTGAAAAAGAAGTTCAGAATTATCGCCATTACAATTTAAAAAAATTACAGCAAAAATGGAATTGGGATGGTAAACAATGGCAAGAAAAAGAATTACGGTTTCTAGAGTTTGGTGAAAATAATTATTTAATTAATTGTGCGGGATGTCATACGAAGAATGGTAATGGGCAAACTCAAATTGGAGCAGCTGGACTAAAAAATAATTCCTTAATTATAGGGAATCCAGAACAACAAATACGAATCATTCTATCGGGTATTGATACCATGCCCTCGTATGCCAAGTTATTATCTAATGAAGTGATTGCGTCAATTATTAGTTATGAAAAAAACACCTGGGGAAATAAATCCGGAGAACTTGTTAATCCAGATCAAGTAGAGGCTTTAAGAAAAAACAGGTAAAATTACTATTGTATTTTAGGGATTGTGATCAAAAATACTATCCCAATTCTCAATTAAATAACTGTATGCTGCTTCAATTTCTGATATTGGCGCAGTGAAGCATTGATTATGGACAGTATTTCGTTTTTGAGCTGTAATTTCCGCGCTGTCACCAATTTTTTGGCTGATTACTTCACTCGCCATTTCAGCAATTTCACACATCTCGTGTCGGCTTTTAGCATGAGCTGGAAATGCAATCGGTGCTATTATCGCTACAACAATAATTAATCTGGATAGTTTAGGCATAATCGATACTCTTATTGATAGCACTGCTTTTGGATTGGATGTATATTAGTTATCGTCATATTGACAAATGTATTTAGTAATATGTTTAAAAAATATAAATAGTAACTTATTGATTAATAGAGAAATTTATAATGTCGAAGCGTAAAAGACAAGCTGGTGAAGCAATTGATACTGCAAAACTGGATAAAATTGTTGCTGATACAAGACGAGCGATTGATAAGCGGCAAGAGGGATATAGAGAACAATCGTTAAAAATACATCCCTGGATCTGCGGACGTTGTACTAGGGAATTTACCCGAAAAAATCTTCACGAATTAACGGTTCATCATAAAGATCATAATCACGATAACAATCCAGGTGATGGCAGTAATTGGGAGAACCTGTGTTTGTTTTGTCATGACAATGAACATCAAAAATTCGTGGATAAAATTCGGGGTTTTCAAAGTTTAGAAACGTCAACTGCTGAGCCCGCGAAATTTAATCCTTTTGCAGGTTTAGGTGACATGATGAAAGATGACAAGAAAAAATAAACTGGAGAATAGTCGTGCCAAAAGCAAGTGATTTAAAAACCGGAAGCGTAGTAGAAATTAAAGGTATGCCCTACATTGTTAAAAAATTAGAAGCCAAGAGTCCTTCTTCACGCGGTGCATCAACTTTATACAAAGTACGGTTTATTAATTTGCAAACCAAACAAAAACTGGATGAGTCCTATAAAGGTGATGATTTTTTAAAAGAAGCCGATTGTGAACGTACTCAAGTACAATATTCTTATCGTGATGATGATCAATTCACTTTTATGGATATGGAAGATTATAGTCAATACAGTATCAATGCTGACAGCATCGAAGAACAAATTCCGTATATTACTGATGGGCTGGAAGGTATTACTGCTTTATTATCCGATGGTGTGTTACTCAGTATTGAATTACCCCAATCACTAAATCTCGAAATTGTTGAAACCGCACCCGGAATTAAAGGAGCAACGGCAACAGGAAGAACGAAACCAGCAACATTATCGACTGGACTAGAGATTCAGGTTCCAGAATACCTTGAACCTGGCGAGTTGATAAAAATTAATACAACTACCGGTAAATTCATGTCACGTGCAAAAGACTGATAGTGAATATTGGATCAAATAATTATTAATAAAATAATTTCAACATTCCCAGCATAACAAATAAAAACAACAGGGTCATTATGCCACCGGCCTTTAAGAAATCTTTTACGCGATAACCCGCTGGGCCCATTATCAAAGCGTTCACCTGGTGAGTCGGAATTAGAAAAGAATTCGAAGTTGCAAGTGCAACCGTTAATGCAAACATAGCCGGATCAGCACCGCTGATACCAGCAAGCTGTGCTTGAATAGCGATGTTCACAGCTAATGGCACCAATAAAACTGTGGCACCCACATTAGACATTACCAGTGTAAAAAATGTAGCTAAAATCGCAATTATGATTTGTAAAATAAACGGGCTGACATCATTTCCAACCAAATCAAGCGTGTGTACGGCAATCCATTGTGCCGTGCCCGATGTTTCAACAGCGACACCAAGCGGAATTAAACTTGCCAGTAAAAATACGGTTTTCCAACTAACCGCCTCATAAGCTTCATCAATGCTTAATACTCCTGTTAGAATCATGCCAAGTGCGCCGGTAAATAATGCAACCGATAATCTAACGTCAGTGAATAAGACCAAACCTAAAGCGAGCGTTAAAAAAAATAAAGCGTGATTAACTTTATTCGGGCGTGACTCTTCATGTGGATATTCTGTTGTAACGACAACAAAGTTTGGATTTTTTTCGAGCTTGGCAAGTTGGTTCCAGTTAACATGACAAATAAGAGTATCACCGCCCATTAAAGGTATATCTCTAACTTCAACCTGTTCAATCTCAACTTCTTCATCG
The DNA here is from genome assembly GCA_048061315.1 of Gammaproteobacteria bacterium. GTDB lineage: Bacteria > Pseudomonadota > Gammaproteobacteria > UBA6429 > Thiohalophilaceae > CAYQUC01. Next base: position 23,543 of record JBGMRJ010000017.1, on the reverse strand, counting down.
TCGTCAGTCTTTTTCACGATACCTTCAGCAATCGTTTTATCCTGACGGTGAATTGCCATTACGGTTAAGCCATGAGCTTTGCGCATTGCAACATCACGACAGGTTTTTCCAACAATTTTAGAGCCGGGTGGTATAACAATTTCTGCAATACCGGAAGTAGAGTGACTTAATACCGGTAAGAAATCTTCAATATTTTTTCTAAGTTCGGTTTTATATTTTCGTGCGAAGCGTCTTAAAGCCCAGTTAGATGCAATGACACCGATAATATCATTTTCTTTTATTTCAACATCATGAGCTAAACCTGATGGAGCAATTTTAAATCTGTCACCTGATTTTATGGCTACAATTCGTAATCGGTTGCCAACTTCAATATCATCGAGTGTTTTACCAAGTAGTAAGCTATCTGCTGAAACGTGTAACTCATTAAGAGCATAGTCAACTCCGTAAATACGTTTTAAGTAATCAACTGTACTTTCAGATGAGGTAAGCTCTTTACTTTTACCCTTTGGTAAGACGTATTTTCCAGCGACAACAAAATACAGTATACCTGCAGTTATCATTGCTGCACCAATAGGGGCAACTGAAAATAATCCAAAAATATTCATTTCCGGTAAACCCTGAGCAACTAAGGTCACATTTGAAGTTACGATTAAATCATTAAGCAAAATAAGTGGACTGGAGCCAATCATCGTCATGGTGCCACCACAGATGGCACAAAAGCCCATTGGCATTAATAATCGCGATAATGGAATTCCTGAGCGAGCTGATATACGACTGACTACCGGCAAGAATAATGCAGCGGCGCCCACATTTTGCATAAAGCTGGAAATGAAGCCTACCGTACCTGAAATGATCGGGATGATTGTTTTTTCAGTTTTTCCACCTACTTTTAATATGAATGCAGCAACAACACCCATCACCCCGGTTTTATCCAGACCAGCACCGATAATAATAACTGCGATAATGGAGATAACAGCATTACTGCCAAAGCCATCAAATAACTTTGTTGAATCAATTAACGTGGGGACACCGGGGATAACCGAAGTGAGGCCCAAAAATATCATGACAATAATCGCGGCTATATCAACCCGGACTACCTCTGAAACAAACAAGTAGATTGTGAATGCCAGAATTGCTAATACCCAAATCATCTCGAGCGTTAATTCCATGGTATTTTTTCCTCTAAATACAGTTTTCCAAAAATGCCAATTTTACCACGCACTCAATAATAAGCAATTCGTGATATACAATTAAAATGATGTAACTTATTGATTTTTAATAATAACTTAAGCAGTAAAGTAAATTTAGTGAATTTACTGTTTATAGTGGGTATTTATAATATGATCGTCCTTTTTTAATATATTAGAACGTAGTTTCAGCAAATGCTAAATTTCACAGATCTTACCCTTCGCCGGGGCTCAAAAGTGTTGTTGCGTAATGTAACGGTAGCTTTTCAGAAGCCACAAAAAATTGGTATAACCGGAGCCAATGGCGCAGGTAAATCCAGCTTGTTTGGGTTAATTCGCAATGAACTTCAGGCCGATGAAGGTGATTTTTATATTCAGCCGAAAATTGTTATTGCTCACGTGGCACAGGAAACGCCTGCAATCAATAAACCGGCAATCGAATACGTCATTGATGGTGATACCGAATTACGCAGTATTGAGAAAAAAATTAAAACAGCTGAAAAAAACGAAGATGGTACTGCTTTAGCGCACTTGTATTCTGATATGGAGCATATCGATGGTTATACGGCTAATAGCCGAGCAGGGCGTTTATTGCATGGTCTTGGGTTTGGTGCTGATCAAGAACAAATAACCGTTACCGAATTTTCGGGTGGTTGGCGTATGCGCTTAAACCTGGCTCAAGCATTGATGTGCCGTTCAGATTTACTTTTACTCGATGAACCCACCAATCATCTGGATATGGAAACCGTGATCTGGTTGGAAGATTGGCTACGAAGTTATCCGGGGTTATTATTATTAATCTCTCATGATCGGGATTTTTTGGATAGCGTAGTTTCTCACGTTGCTTATATTGAACAATCCGCATTAACCGTTTATACCGGTAATTATTCCGAGTTTGAAATAAGACGGGCTGAGCAGTTAGCCAATCAACAAGCTGCATATGAAAAGCAACAAAAAGAAATTGCCCATATGCAAAGTTTTGTAGATCGATTTCGTGCAAAAGCTACCAAAGCAAAACAAGCGCAAAGTCGAGTTAAGGCTTTAGAACGTATGACAATTATAAGTCAGGCACATGTTGATTCTCCATTTTATTTTCATTTTAAAGAATCGAGTGCGATACCTAATCCGATTCTAACGCTAGATGATTGCAGTGTGGGTTATAACGACACCATGATTTTGTCTAAAGTAAATATGATTGCAAGCAAAGGGGATCGCATTGGTCTGTTAGGACATAACGGCGCTGGTAAATCAACGTTAATAAAATTACTCGCAGGTGAATTACAAGCAGAGCACGGCTTAAGAATTCCTGCCAAAGAAATTAACGTTGGTTATTTCGCACAACATCAATTAGAACAGTTAGACAATGATGCTAGCCCACTATTGCATTTGCAACGTTTGGATTCCCGTGCCACAGAAAAAGATTTAAGACAATATCTCGGAGGGTTTGCCTTTCGAAACGACATGGCAACATCAACAATTGCACATTTTTCCGGTGGTGAAAAAGCGCGTTTGGTTTTAGCATTATTGGTTTACCAAAAACCAAATTTACTCTTGTTAGATGAACCAACCAATCATCTTGATCTTGAAATGCGCTATGCATTAACAACAGCATTGCAGGAATTTGAAGGCGCAATGTTAATTGTATCTCATGATAGGCATTTACTTCGTACGGTAACGGATAAGTTATTGTTAGTAGCAAATGGTAAAGTGGATGAATTTAATGGTGATTTAGATGATTATCGTCAATGGGTGAAAGATCAGGATAGAGATATCACTGACAGTAATAGCTATGATAATAAAATTAATAATGATAGTAATAGCAACAAAAAACAGCAGCGACAATTAGCCGCTGAGCAACGTCAGAAATTAAAACCATTACGAAACAAGATTAAAAAATTCGAAATAGAAATTGAAAAATTAACAAAAACAAAACAAAAACAGGATGCAGCTTTAGCTGAGAGTGATATTTACGACGAAAAAAATAAAAATGAACTTAAAAAATTATTAGCAGATCAAATTGAAAATAACATACAGCTAAATTCTATTGAAGAACAATGGTTAAAGGCTAATGATGAATTAGAAAATTTAGAGTTAGCTTAACTATTTTGAGAAAAGTTATTATCATCAGAGTCGATTTTATTTTTTTTATTATCAGAACGTTTTCTTTTATACTTATAATGCCAGGATGGAATAATTAAAATAACAATGCGCAGAAAAATAGCGATAAAAATACATGCTACAATAATGATTAAGCCTAATAATGCTTTAGCTATATCACTACCGTGTTTATAATTAAGCTCAGTGTCTTTTTCCAATGCGCTCAAACAGTGGCTTGGACCATCAACAGGAAAAAATGCAAAATTTATTACTTGTTCCAGAATTTTCCAGTAAGGTCGAAATGCGGTCTTTTTAATATTGGCAAAATACGCGACACGCGCGGAAATAACGGCTTTTGGATTTCCACCCGTTAAGGCATTTCCAAATTGATCGATAATGATTAGTAATCGTAGAATCCATTCCATTACACTCTCCGGTAATACAATAAATAATATTATTAAGTTATGGGTAACTATTACTTACATTCATTAAATACACGTACTTCACATTTATCACAAATGTCTCTATTTAATGATTGGTAAATTGATCTAATGGCATCACTTTTTCTGTCGAAAAAGTATTTATTGCCAATATTGGCAATTAGACAGTTCCTACTGACGTATTCATAAACACTTGATTTCAGTCCTGTAAAATAAAGGCCACCCCCCATACTCTGCAATCGTCTTGATTCAACAACGAGCATTTGAGCGCCACTAATATCGATGAAGTTAATACCTGAACCAACTATTAAAATGTGTGTAATTTTTTCATTATCAACAATTTGATGTAATCTATTTTGAATGTGTGTTAATGAACCAAAATAAATTGACATGTCAATTCTAATTACTTTAAATTGAGGACACTGTACTAATGGTTTTTTATTAATGTTTATTAGCCGACGTTTTTCGTTTTCTTGTTCATCAATAGCCAGTGTTGCAATTTCAGGTGTCGATGTTCGTGATAAGAAGATAACCAGCGATAATAATACCCCTAGATAAATCGCAAATTCCAACTCCAGTAATAAAGTAGCGAAAAATGTTGTTAGTAAAATAGCAGTTTCAGATTTACTATTTTTAAAGATCATTTTTATATGATGAACATCAATCAAATTATACGCCACAACTAAAATCACGCCACCCATAGCCGCAGTTGGTAAGTAGGCGGTTAGAGGTGCAATAAGTAATACAATTAACATCAGGAAAATAGCCGCAAAAATAGCAGAGGCCGGTGTTTTTGCACCAGCTTCATAGTTAACACCTGAACGTGTAAATGATCCTGACCCGGCATAACTTGAGAAGAAACTACCCGCAATATTTGATAAGCCCTGACCAATGAATTCCTGATTGGAGTTTATCGATTGATTTGATTTATTGGCTATAGCCCGACTAATGGATACGGCCTCAATGAGCCCGAGTAAGGCGACAGCAAATGCTTCAGGCGCGAGCATTTTCAGTGTTTCTAGTGTGAGTGTTGGCATGGATAATTCGGGTAAACGCCCTGGTATTTCTCCAACCAATGCAATGTTATTAACAGGATCGCTAAACCAAAGGGCAATCAGACTACCAACGATTAAGCCAATGAGTAAATTTGGTATTTTAGGATAATATCGTTTTACCAGTAAAACAGTAACTAGAGTTGATAATGCAACCGCGATGGTATAAAAATTTGATTGACTGATGTGGCCACCAATATCGATCCAGGTGTGAAGAAAAGACTCGCCTTTCGGCAATACAATGCCAAGAATACTTTTAGCCTGGCTAGTTACAATCAGTATTGCTGCCCCAGCTGTAAAACCAATCACTACAGTATGTGAAACAAAATTTACCAAGGCTCCCAATCGCGCTAACCCAAAAGCCAATTGATAAACACCGGCAAAAAAAGTTATGGTTAAAGCCAGTGATATAAATTCAGGTGTTCCCGGTTCAGCGTGGTGGCTAATGGCAGAAAAGATGACAATGGAAATTGCTGTAGTGGGGCCGGATATTAAATGCCGCGATGAGCCAAACAGTGCAGCAACAATAGGTGTTACCATTGCGGTATATAAACCGTATTGGGGTGGTAGACCTGCGATGGTAGCAAATGCAACACCTTGTGGTAAGACGATAACAGCACCGGTAAATCCGGCTATCATATCTGCTTTTAAAGTATCTTTGGTAACAAGACGAAACCAGCTTAGAAATGAAAATAAATGTCTAATATACATATTAACCTTTGTGAAAAATTACGAAGTGCAATTTACTCATAAAAAATGAGTAAATATTTTAGTATGCTAAGTGTATTAAATAATCATATTTAACATGATTATTACTCGGTGTTTAATCTGGTTTAATTTATGTGTTTTAATATCCAGATTAAACTAACCAGGAAACGGAAAGAGTTAATTTATTATCCAGAATAGGTTTACTACAAGGAGTAACGCAGACTACAAATAAACGCTAATTATATACAAACCACGGTATAAAGTATATAACAATTAACTAATACTCCTGAATAAAAATATTGAAATCAATGAGTTATATCATAATGGTAAAGAATCAAAGTGAACGACTCATTGTGGTTGCGAATTTGTATTTGCACAAACACGATTACCAATGATTTAGTTAAGCTTTACAAGTATGTTTATTACCCAATTTTAGTCAGTTCAGAAATATTTAAGAAATAAATTCATAATTTATATTGGCTATAAATATTTTTTATTTTTAACGAATAATTTATGTTCGACACAGCTCAAGTAAAGTCCGATAATCATTTTCCAGTTTAAGTAACTGGTATTTGTTCCAAAAAACAATTTAATAAATTAAAATGGAGTTATAAGAATGAAAAAAATTTTAGTAGCAACAGTTTTAACCTTGGCTAGTGTTAGTTTTGCTAATGCTGCACCAAATAATGTTGGTAGTTGTGGTTTAGGATCAATGATCTTTAAGGGAAAAACTGGAACAATGAATGAATCATTAGCAATTACAACTAATGCTACGTCATTCAATAACACGTTTGGTATTACATCCGGTACTTTAGGTTGTAAGAAAAATGGTGTTGTAACTTATTCAGCTGCTTTATCAACATTTATGGCTGCAAATATAGACAAAGTATCTCATGATATGGCTGTTGGTAAAGGTGAATCTTTAGAAACGATGGCTAACTTAATGGGTATTGCTGAGCAAGATAAAGCTACTTTCTACAAAACAACACGTGAAAATTTTGATTCAATATTTGTGTCTGAAAATTCAACTGTTAAAGAAGTTTTAAGTAATTTAGGTGAAGTTATGTCTAATCAGTCAACTTTAGCTCAATATGCTGCTTAATTAACGATTAAGTTTTTAGAGTATCAAACCCGACGGTTGCATTACCCGTCGGGTTTTTTTATTTAAGTGAAAAAAAATGTATTTTTGTTGTTCAAATAAAAACCACTATAAACTAATACCTAAAATTGGTGTGATTCCAAAAGTTGTTTCCTTAGTCATTATTGCATTATTTTCATTTAGTTTTCAAAATGCATTTGCAGACTCCAATGAAAAATCAATTCAATTATTTATTGATAAAGCCGTAGCAGTTAAATTGCATGATCAATCAAGTTGGTATGATCTTATGCATTATCGCACTAATACCTTTAGTTCTGGATTAACCAGTCAGGCAGATAGCTCTAATTATTTTTTTGCAAATGATGGGAAAACGAATCCAAAAGCAGAGTTAAGCGCTACAATTCGATCTATGTTCAATCCAGTTCCAATTTCTAACTCAAATGAGCACCCTCAATGCTTATTCATTGCTAGAAGAAATTGGTTAATTGAACAATTCCCTTCGTTAGAAGATGCCTTACCCAGAGTCGTATGTACCGAATATCAATCATGGATAAATTCAATTCAGCCTAACAGTATTACTTTGTCATTTCCTTCAGCCTATATTAATAACCCTGGTTCGATGTTTGGTCATACCTTATTACGAGTCGATCCTCCAAAAGTGAAAGGAAAGTCCAATTTAACTTCGTATGCAATAACTTACGCGGCTAATACCGATGAACGCAATGGCTTACTTTTTGCTGTTAAAGGACTTGTTGGTGGATATCCAGGATTATTTGATATTTTGCCTTATTACGATAAAGTTAACGAATATAATGATCTTGAGAATCGAGATATATGGGAATATGAACTTAATTTAACACCTAATGAATCAATTCGTTTACTGGAACATATGTGGGAATTACGACAAATAATATTTGATTATTATTTTTTGGATGAAAATTGTTCATATCAGTTACTAGCTTTATTAGATGTAGCTCGCCCCGGTTTGAACCTGGCTAATAAATTTCCTGTAGAAGTAATACCTGCCGATACAGTTCGTGTGATTCAAGAAAAAAACTTAATAAAAAATACTTACTATCGACCATCATTGCTTACTAATTTGAAATATCAGTTAGAAAATTATACAGGACAAAACTTGGATTTAATTTTGGGTTTGGTTCATGATAAAAATCTGACTACTGATTCTCAATTAATGTTATTACCCGAAAAAGAAAAAATTTATACCCTGGAATTAGCGTATACATTATTACAATATTTGTATAAATCGAATGAGATTTCACGTCCTGATTATGCAAAGCGATCGTTGGCACTATTGAAAGCGCGAAACAAACTTAATCCTGATATTAATTTACCGGATGCACCTAGACCTGCTATTAGACCTGAACAAGGCCATAAATCATCAAAAATGATTTATTCAATAGGACAAAAATCGAATGTTAATTTCATCGAACTTAATTGGCGTCCGGCATATCATGATCTACTCGACAACAATAATGGTTATGTTGATGGTTTACAGATTAACTTCCTCGATATCTCCGCTCGATATTATGAGAATCAAAATAAGGTAACGTTACAAAAATTTGATTTTGTAAATATTTATTCTATCAAACCCCGAACACAATTTTTTAAACCCATGAGCTGGAAAATAAATACCGGATTTAGACGGTTGCCCGTTAAAGGTGATAAAAACACCCTAGTGTATACCCTAAATGGTGGTGGCGGGATTAGCTATCAACTCTTTGATAGTTTACGCGTTTATGGCTTAATTGAAGTTACGGCCATGGTTCATAGTAATTTAAAAAATTATACATCATTTGCAGTAGGCCCAAATCTGGGTTTATTATGGCAAGTGACACAAGAGTGGAAAATTTGGCTTGATACAACAACACAATTTTATGACTCTCATAATAATTTAACTTATCAGCGTTATGAACTTGCACAAAGTTATTTAATAACCAAAAATCAGGCAATAAGATTACATTGGTTTTCAGAGGGCGTAAAAGGCGATTTACAAAATGAAATTAAACTGAGTTTGAACTGGTATTACTAATGACCATAAGAAAGTATGTTTCAATTTTTTTAACTTTGCTGAGTATTAGTTTTATGCTATTGGCATGCACTGGAGTAGTTTTTCAACCCGATAATATTGAATATATTGATCTTGAAGTTAATCATGTTATATATAAAGATGTTTATTTTAACACAGAGAATAATATAAAATTACACGGTTGGTTTCTACCAAGTCGTGAACCGGTGGCAAAGGGAACAATTTTATTTCTACACGGTAATGCACAAAATATAAGCTCACATATCAATAGTGTCTTTTGGCTTCCGTATTCCGGATTTAATGTTTTTTTGTTTGATTATCAGGGGTATGGAAAATCGGAAGGGCAGCCAACATTATCCGGTGTTCAAAAAGATTTTCATGCTGCCCTGGATTGGTTATTTCAAAAAAAATCTATCGATAACCAGAAAATTATTGTCTTTGGTCAAAGCTTGGGTGCCGCTATTGCATTAAATGCATTATCAGAATCTGAACATAAAAACATGATTCGCGGTATGATCGCTGATAGTAGTTTTACCAGTTATCGTAATATAACCCGAGATGTTCTGGACAACTTTTGGTTAACCTGGGCAATCCAATGGCCATTATCATTTACCGTCTCAGATGATTACCCTCCTATTGAAGCAATACCAAAGATTAGTCCAGTACCGGTATTAATTATGCATAGCAAAAATGATGAAATAATTCCCTATTCACATGGCCTTGCATTGTATCAGGCAGCAAATAATCCGAAATTATTTTGGTCTTCAGAAAAAATTAAGCATATTCAAATATTCTCAATTGAGGAAAATCGTCAATTATTTGTTCAATATCTAAATTCAATGTTAAATAATACATTTCCTGTACTAAATTCGAAATAAAGTTACTATTAAAAAATTAATCAACATAGGGCCCATGTTGATGCATTTTTTCTCCGTGTGGCATGCCAAAGCAGAGCATCACTCTGGCATCATTTTGACCTGAAATAGTTAAACTACTGACTTCTGACAAAAAATAAGCACCACCTTGTTCTACTAGCTGGTTCTCAACGGTAACCTTACCCTGAGCAACATAAACAAAACCCTGATAGGTCTTGGGAATATCAGTTTGATAATCTCCATTGCTACTGAACTTTATGTCGCGATATTCAATTGCTGTTTGCAATTTTAAAGGTGAGTTTTGTCCAACAATATATCGTACCACGCCGTGTTTAAATTCGTGCTCAGGTATTTCATCGGCATCGACTTGTTGGTAATCAGGTGCAATTGATTTAAGCCTTTGAGGTAGATTAATCCAGAGTTGTATCCCAATGGTTTCACCGTGTTTGGCTGGCATTTCTGAATGCACCAAACCACTACCTGCAGTGAAACGTTGTGCGCCACCTGCATTGACGGTAGAAGAATTGCCAAGATTGTCACTATGATTCATCGTGCCTGAGAAAACATAAGTAATCGCTTCAAATCCACGATGGGGATGATCCGGAAAACCATTCGCGGGTTGAATGGTAAAATGATCCCACAGAGCGAATGGGTCAAAATTCATAAAGTCGTGAATTGGCATTAGTCGGCGAACGACAACACCGTCTCCTTCCAGTGTTTCTTTTGTTTTACGACGTTCAGAAATTGCAGTCATGCTTTGTTCCCTTGTGTGAGCCGATTTGAGTCTATTATTATGGCGTTTTTAATTGAAATATCAAGAGTCTTCACAGCAAGACTTTTTCCATGCATACTGTGACTGCCGATTAAACAATACTAAATAAAATGCTTATAGAACAGTTAATTAACCAGCAGGAATTATTAGATGCCCTAACGCGTGGTGCAACGGTGTTGACCGGAAATAATCGTCTTGCTGGTGTTTTGGTTGATAAATTTGATGCATTTAATATAGAGAATAATAATTCTGCCTGGTCGAGTCCTGATGTTCTCCCGGTGAATAGCTGGTTGGTTAAAAATTGGGAAAATGCCATAGTCAGTGGTGTAATATCATCCGATACAGTATTACTCAGTAGTGAACAAGAATTTCAAGTTTGGGAAGCAATAATCAAAGACAGTTCGTATGGTAATGGATTATTACGAATTACTGCTACTGCAAAATCCGTGAGTGATGCCTGGCATCTATTACAAAACTGGAATTTACAACGTGTTAATTCTGATTATCAAACTAGCGATGATGCCAGGGCATTTCATTACTGGTCTACTGAGTTTGAAAAACGCTGCCAACAGGAAAACTGGATTGTTATATCTCAATTAGCCTCATTAGATTATTATCCGCTATTAATTAAGAATAATGAAATTGTATTACTGGGTTTTGAAGAGCTCACACCACAACTGCAAAGTTTATTTGAAAAGCTTAAATTATCTAAAACTTTTACTGGCACAGTAAATTGGTATTCGCAAGAAAATGTTGAGTTACAGGTTTCTCGATTAGCCTGCGTTGATATTCGTGAGGAAATCGAAACCTTTGTTATCTGGGCGAAGCAAATACTTGAGCACAAGCCAACTAACCGAATTGCTTTGGTTATACCGGATATTAGTTCGATAAGACCCCAGTTACTGCATAAATTAAAAGAGATATTATTACCCTCGAGTGGTGTAGCGTTTAATTTTTCGGGTTCTAGCGATATCAAAAAATTAGATGCCGATAATTTAACAGCATTACCCTGGGATATCTCAATGGGATTGCCACTAACGGATTATTCAATTATAAAATCAGCATTTCAGTTGTTGAGTCTTGTTCGAGGCAAGATGACTATTGAAACCGTAAGCAGTTTGTTACGATCACCTCATATTTTAGGCGCAAGAGAAGAGCAAAATTCCAGGGCGTTATTAGATCGTCATTTACGAGAGCAGGGTGAACCATTAGTTTCGTTTAAAACCTTGCACTATTACAGCAGCCGGGAAGGGAAGAATTATTATAGTCCGGTGCTATCCGGGATTATTGCAAAGTTAATTGCATTAAGAACAGAATGTCCTGGTAAAGCGAATAACCAGCAATGGGCTAGCTGGTTAAACACGTGGTTAATGGTATCGGGGTGGGGTGCTGGTCGTACGCTATCCAGTGAAGAATATCAAACAATTGAAGCATGGAAAGCTGTATTACAGACATTCACCAGCTTACAAACAGTAACCGGGGCAATCACGTTTGAAGAAGCCGTATCACATTTATTTCGACTCGCATCTGAAAAAATATTTCAGATCCAATCCAGCACTGCAACGATACAAATTTTGGGTTTATATGAAAGCATCGGACTTGATTATGATTACTTATGGGTAATGAATTTACACGATGAAGTTTGGCCAATTTCTCCCAGACCCAATCCATTTATTCCTTTGGAGCTGCAAAAAAAATATGGCCTGCCTCATGCCAGTTGGGAACGTGAATTAGTCATAGCTAAAAAAATAACAAAACGATTAGCGTGTTCAGCAAAAAATGTTGTGTTTAGTTATCCCGTTAAATCCGGGGTTCAAAATCTGCGTGTAAGCCCGTTAATTAAAGATTTTAATGAAATAACAAAAGATACCCTGGGTCTTGAGCCGCTACACACCTGGTTGCAGAGTATTAAACAAAGTTCAAAACTCGATGAATTGCTCAGCGATTCGGTAGCAAGTGTTGCTTTGGAAAAAATATCGGGTGGCAGTAGTATTTTTAAAAATCAATCTTTGTGTCCTTTTAGAGCCTTTGTTGAAAATCGCTTACATGCCCGACCAATGCGTAAAACAGAAGCCGGTCTGGATGCAATGAAGCGCGGTAGTTTATTGCATGCAGTATTAGAACTATTCTGGAAAACCATAACAGATCAACAGCAATTAAAGTCGCAGACTACAACACAGCTTGAAGCTGTTATTAATCAGTGCATTGAAAAAGCAATTACAGATATGGCGATAAAATCGCCCGATACATTTAAGGACTGTTTTACACGAATTGAAAAGCAGCGATTATTGCAACTGGTATCATACTGGTTGGAACTTGAAGCTCAACGAGCGCCATTTAAAGTGATAGCGACAGAGCGAGAAGTAGACATCGATATTAATGGTGTTAAAGCACATCTATTTATTGATCGTGTCGATGAACTTGAAGATGGCAGTCAGATGGTAATTGATTATAAAACCGGGCAAGTATCACCAACAGACTGGTTTGGTGATCGTCCGAATGATCCTCAATTACCGCTATATAGCGTTGCATCGGGAGATAATCTATCGGCTGTTTTATTTGCTCAGTTAAAAACTGGTGACATTAAATTTAGTGGTGTTGTAAAGCAGGAAAGTTTGATTCCCGATTTACCGCCTACTCGAAAAGGAATTTTAAAAGACGCCACAGAACACTGGCCAACGGTACTAACGGATTGGCATTCTGTCATTAATTCGTTGGCAAGTGATTTTAAACAAGCCCATATTGACGTTAATCCTAAAGATGGCCCGGTAACCTGTCGAAAATTATATTGTGAATTATCACCACTGTGTCGTATTCATGAATTAGAAGAAAAAAATAACCTGGCAACCAGCATCACACAGGATGACTGTAGCGATGAGTAACTTAACTGGTATTACTCCTGCTGATAACGTAGCACGTGAAAGGGCATTGCAGGCCGATGTTTCATTTATCGTTCAAGCTCCGGCTGGCTCCGGTAAAACCGGGTTATTAACCCAACGCTACTTAAAGTTATTATCCATTGTTAAAAAACCTGAAGAAATTATAGCGATTACTTTTACCCGAAAAGCTGCTGGAGAAATGCGTGAGCGAATTTTAGAATCCTTAAATTTTGCTTTGACAACCGATAACGAGCCTGAGAATGATTATCAGAAAAAAACCTGGCATCTTGCTCGTGCGGCACTAAAGCAGGATTCGAAACAGCAATGGAATCTACTCGAACATACCGGTCGATTACGGGTACAAACCATTGATTCGTTATGTACCGAACTGGCTCGACAATTACCGTTATTATCCGAATTTGGTTCTGTTCCCGGTATCATTGAAGATGCGGCTATTTTATACCAGGAAGCAGCTCTTGAAACATTGCATTATCTGGAATCCAGAAAACCGGATTATGCCTGGGCTGCAGAGGCTCTGGGAAATTTATTGCAGTATCAAGATAATCGTATGGACAAGGTACAGCAATTAATTGCTGATATGCTTGGTCGGCGTGATCAATGGTTACGTCATGTTGCAGATTTAGATCATGAGCAATTACGACGGGATCAAATAGAACCAGTTTTAAAACGTATTGTTGAACAAACACTACTAAAATTAACTAAAGTTATTCCAGAAATTCTGACAAAACAATTACCCGGCTTAATCCAGTTTGCAGCCAGCAATGTAGCACAAGAATCGGTTATTAAGTGCTGTAGTAACCTACAGGATATACCGGAAGCAACAGTGGATGAGTTACCTCAATGGTTTGCTATAGCCGAATTATTGTTGACTACGGATAATAATTTTCGAAAACCAAAAGGCGTTAATATAAAAACAGGTTTTCCGGCAGCAACCGCAGGTGCCGATAAGGAACAAAAAGCTTTATTTAAAGAACAAAAAAAGAATTTTCAAGACTTACTGGAAGCTTTGGATGAATTTGGAGAATTTAAAAAATGTTTGGCTGAGATCAGAATTCTTCCTCACTATCAGTATTCTGACGATGAATGGAATATTCTTGAATCATTATTTAAAATATTACTATTTTCTACTGCCCAGCTTCGTATTGTGTTTAGTTCGCACGGTAAAGTTGACTTTATTGAGATGTTATTGGCTGCAAAAAGATCGTTGGGTGAAAGTGAATTTCCAAGCGAACTATCACTTCGCCTGGATTATCAGTTAAAACATTTACTGGTTGATGAATTTCAGGATACTTCACAAAATCAATTTGATTTATTTACTCAGCTCACTTCAGGCTGGACGCACGGTGATGGTCGAAGCTTATTTCTGGTTGGTGATCCAATGCAATCGATATACCGTTTTCGCGAAGCCGAAGTGGGCTTATTTATTCAAGCCTGGAATAATGGTCTCGGCGATATTGTTTTAGAACCTTTAAATTTAACGGTTAATTTTCGTTCTCAAAAGGCCATTATCGATTGGGTTAATAGTAAATTTCCTGCAATTTTCCCCGCGCAAAATGACAAAACATCCGGTGCCGTATGTTACACACACTTTGACGCTTTTAAACCGCTAACGAATAAAACGGCGGTACAATTACACTCCTTATTCGGTCGAGATGATTCTGAAGAAGCTGAAATAATTATTAATTTAATTCAACAAGCGCAACAGACTAACCCGGATGGAAAAATTGCGGTACTGTGTCGTAATAAATCGCATCTTGCTGATATAGTCGCATTATTAAACGAAAAATCTTTGTCCTACCAGGCGGTTGAAATTAATGTGTTAAACACACTGCCAGTAATTCAGGATTTATTATCACTAAGCAAAGCATTATTGCATCTAGCCGATCGGATCGCATGGTTGGCTTTATTAAGAGCACCCTTTATTGGTTTAACATTAAGTGACATTCATTTACTGACTTTTGAACATCCAACAAAAACTGTATTGCAATGTTTGTATAATGAAACCATTGTTAAAACCCTAAGCGATGATGGTCAATTACGATTGCAACGAATAGTACCTTTAATTACAATATCGATTAAAAACACTCAACGTTTAACTCTTCGAAGCTGGATTGAAGAATTATGGCTGGCACTCGGTGGTCCTGCCTGTTGTGAAACTGATACTAGCCTGGCAGATGCAGAAGTTTATTTTCAATTATTGGAATCACTTGAATCCGAAAAAGAATTACTGGACGCTGAATCTTTAAATAAACACTGTCAAAAACTATTTGCACTGGCAGATATCCATGCCTCAGATAAACTGCAACTAATGACGATTCATAAATCCAAAGGTCTGGAATTTGAAACGGTTATTATACCCGGTCTTGGTAAAACAACTGCAAGTGATAAAGCCAAGCTGCTTTACTGGTGTGAGCGAACCAGCCCTCAAGGATATCCAGAATTGGTTTTTGGCCCCATTAAACCCGTGTGGGATGATAAAAACAAAACCACAGAATATTTAAAATATCTCGAATACCAAAAATCAGAGTATGAAATCGGTCGCTTATTGTATGTCGCAGTAACAAGAGCAAAGCAAAATCTGCACTTATTAGGACATGTGAATATTAAATCCGATGGCACTATGTCAACACCGGCCAGTAATAGTTTACTGGCACAACTATGGTCATTAGCCGAACAACAATTTATAATAGAATTTGACGCATTAGATCAACAAGGCGCACAGCAAGATGAAGTGGATGAACACGATTCACTAATACGCTATAAAAATACTTCACGCCTGCGTTTAGATAATAGCTGGAAATGTCCTGCGCCACCCAGAGATATTGAAATTGTACAAACTGCTGCAACACCAGAAGCTGAGGATATTAACCTTGAATTTGATTGGGCCGGGGATACAGCAAAACACGTTGGGTCAATTGTTCATCGACTTCTGGAACAACTCACAGTCAGCAACACTACGGTTGACATCAAGCAAATATCCCATAGCAGTAAAATTTTGCTAAGTCGCTTAGGTGTTATTGATGAACAATTAGAGCCGGCAGTACAGCGTGTTATAACAGCAATTGAAAATACCTTATCGGATAAACGTGGACAATGGATTTTATCAAACGAATACAAAGAAGCGAAATCAGAATTTAAAATTACGGCTGTAATAGACAGTGAAATTCGACATATGATCATCGATCGAACATTCATTGATGAAAATGATGTTCGTTGGATTATTGATTATAAAACGGGAAGTCATCAAGGTGGTGGAATCGACGAGTTTCTGGACAGAGAGCAGCAACGGTATGAATCCCAGTTACAAAATTATGCAAATGCGATGCAGTTATTTGAAAACAGACAGGTTAAAATGGCACTTTATTTTCCGATGATGCAACAATGGCGTGAGTGGTAAGCTCAGGTTAATGCTTAAGTTATTCGCTTGAGTCTTTGATTAGTATTTCGTGTTGTAAGTTATCGATTATGACGTCAAGAAATTCATGGCCAAATTTTTCCAGTTTCTTTTCACCAATACCTGAAATCAATAACATAGCATCGATTGTTTCGGGGCGTTGTTTCGCCATTTCAATTAACGTGCTGTCGTGAAAGATTATATAAGGTGGAACCGATAATTCTTTTGCTAATAGTGAACGTTGATCTCTAAGGGCATTAAATAATTCTTTATCAGTATCGGATAAATTATTTTGTTGCGACGATGATTTCGATGTTGATTTTGTGCCGGTCGATTTTTGCTGTTGTCGTAATTGTAATTTTATTTCTCCTCGAAGTAATGGCCTGGCCTGTTCTGTTAGTAATAAAGAACCATAACCATTGACATCAACATGAATGTAACCAAGTGAAATTAATTGTCGAAACACACCGCGCCATTCAGTGGCACTTAATTCAGTACCAATGCCAAATGTTGATACTTTATCGTGTCGAAAATTACGAATTCGATCGGTATCTTTACCCAGCAGAACATCAATTAAATAATTAACACCAAATCGTTGCTCCGTTCTTATTATGCAGGACATGGCTTTTTGAGCCGCTTCAGTACCATCCCAGGATTTGGGGGGTATTAGACAACTGTCACAATTACCACAGGGTTTATCGAGTTGTTCTTCAAAATATGCTAATAGCGTTTGTCGTCGGCATTGAGTTGATTCACATAAACCTAACATCGCGTCGAGTTTATGTTGTGTGACACGCTTATACTGTTCATTGCCATCTGATTCCTGCATCATCTGACGTAAAAATATCACATCTTGCAAACCGTAGGACATCCAGGCATTTGCCGGTGCGCCGTCACGACCAGCCCGGCCAGTTTCCTGATAATACGCTTCGATACTTTTGGGTAATGACAAATGGGCAACAAAACGCACATCGGGTTTATCGATGCCCATGCCAAATGCGATTGTTGCGACTATGATGATACCACTCTCCCGAAGAAAACGTTGCTGGTTTTGTTGTCGTACTTTTGCAGCTAATCCTGCATGGTAGGGGAGTGCCTTACGCCCTTTGAGGGTTAACCATTCTGCAGTTTGTTCGACTTTTTTTCGCGACAAGCAATAAACAATACCGGAATCTGATGGGTGATTTTGTTCCAGAAATTTCCATAATCGTTCTCGAGAATTTTGACCTTCACTGATGGTGTATTGAATATTCGGACGATCAAAACTATTAATAAATATTTCGGCATCTTGCAGTTGTAATTGCGTAATAATTTCATCTCGCGTTCGTTTGTCGGCGGTGGCAGTTAATGCCACACGGGGTACATTGGGAAAGCGTTGGTGTAAGATGCTGAGCTGTTGATATTCTTTTCGAAAGTCATGTCCCCATTGTGATACACAATGCGCTTCATCTATAGCAAACAAGGAGATGGGTATTGAACTTAACAGGTATAATGTTTTATCCAATACTAAACGTTCCGGGGAGATGTATAGTATATCAATATTGCCTGATTTTAATTCCTGAATTATTCGATTTTGAGTTGCATTATCCTGGCTGGAATTAATATACACGGCATTGATACCGGTTTGCTTCAGGGATTCAACCTGATCCTGCATTAGTGCAATCAATGGTGATATCACTATCCCTGTTCCGTCGCGAACCAGACTGGGTATTTGGTAACACAGCGATTTACCACCACCTGTTGGCATTAATACCAGAGCATCTTTATTTTTTAGTAAGGCACTAATTATATCTGATTGGTGGTGTCGAAACTCCGAGTAACCAAAGGTGTTTTTTAATATTTGATGAGCTTCTTGCATGTCTTTTTTGTATTGGTAAATGAAAAAAGCCAGAGATATACTCTGGCTTTTTCGATTATTTAAATTTTAAAGGCATTAAAATTTATTCTTCTTATTCAATGGTAACTTTTGCATCTTCTAAAATAACATCATAAAGATAACCATAACCAAAGTCTTTGTTTATTGCTATTTTGCCATCAACAATGATTGTATCACCCACTTTAGCTTTTTCAGCTGTTGTAATGGTTAAGTCGCCACCGGTGCTACTGTCTTTTATGTGAATCCAGTTTTTATTCATAACTTCGGCTGTAAACTTAATGACTTTGCCTCGAATTTTTACGGATTTTCCGGCAAGCTCTTTTTTCTGTTTGAGAACATCATCGATGGTCTTGCCGTTTTTAGCTTTTTTGATGCCTTTAATGGGCTCAGATTTTTTAGCCGCTGTATTAACGTGTGAATTGGGTGTTGTTGTATTTTCAGTTCCAATTTCTGTTTTAGCCATATCAACACCTGCATGTGGGTCAGCCTTTTTAGCACCCATATCAACACCGGCATGCGGATCAGCTGCACCGGATTTTGCCATTTCAGGCATTGCCTGTGATTTATGTGGCATTGAGTCCTGTTTCATACTGCCGTCAGTGTTGAATATTTTACCGGTAAAATAGATGGTTTCAAATTCACGGTTAAGAGCTTCGCTTTTGAAGTTAGTCATTGGCATTGGCGGTGCTATGCTGATTGTACTGCCCACGGACACTTCTGTTTTTGGGCCGGCAATCCAGCGTGTTTCACCGTTTACTGATAATGATATATAAGTATAACCACCGCCATTCATCGTTTCTTTAACGATACCGGTAATCATTGTGTTAGTTCCTGCATCTTGAGCTGCATTAGTAGTATTTTTATCTTCGTCGGCATGACAGGCGGTTAACAAGGTAATCGCTAAAAAGTTGGCGATAATAATTTTATTGATATTTTTAATCACTTTAGAATACTCCATGTTTGCAATGCTTGGTTCTTACAGTGTCCTGGTAAGAGTGAATTTTCTGTCTCATGATAGTACTTGATTGCGTATATTTAGGACAGAATTTTTGCTGTTTTGGTAATACCGCTTTATATTTTGTAATTTATAGGCGTATTAATTTTATTTATGAAATTGGCTTACCTATAATCACTGTACTGTTTGAGTAATTGAAAAATTATGCGACAATACCCCGTTTTTAGTCCCGACCTTCCACTGGAGTTACTACTTTGATTTCTACTGCTAATATCACCATTCAATTTGGCTCAAAACCGTTATTTGAAAATATTTCCGTTAAGTTTGGTGACGGTAATCGTTATGGCTTAATTGGTGCTAATGGTTGTGGTAAATCAACCTTTATGAAAATTCTATCTGGCCAATTAGAACAATCAACCGGAACGGTATCGTTTGATTCTGATGAGAGCTTTGCTGTATTAGGACAAAATCAGTTTGCCTATGAAGAATTTAATGTAGTTGACACTGTTATTATGGGTCATAAGAAGTTGTGGCAAGTGAAACAGGAACGCGATCGTATTTATGCTCTGGCTGATATGAGTGAAGAAGAGGGTATGAAAGTAGCCGAACTCGAAGTTGAATTTGCCGAGATGGATGGTTACACCGCTGAAGCGCGTGCGGGTGAATTGCTATTAGGTTTGGAGATTCCTATCGAACAACACAGTGGATTAATGAGCTCTGTTGCACCGGGTTGGAAATTAAGGGTGCTACTTGCACAGGTATTGTTTGCTAACCCCGACATATTACTTCTTGACGAACCAACCAATAACCTTGATATCAACACTATTCGATGGTTAGAAAATATTTTAAATGAACGAAATAGTACCATGATAATTATTTCGCATGATCGTCATTTTTTGAATAGTGTTTGTACTCACATGGCTGATTTAGACTATGGTGAATTACGTATCTATCCAGGTAACTATGATGAATACATGATAGCGGCAACTCAGGCACGCGAACAACTGTATTCGAGTAATGCCAAGAAAAAAGTTCAAATAGCAGAGTTACAAGCTTTTGTCAGTCGATTTTCAGCAAACGCGTCTAAAGCGAAACAGGCGACTTCGCGAGCTAAACAAATTGATAAAATTAAACTCGATGATATAAAAGTGTCCAGTAGGGTAAACCCGTTTATCCGATTTGAGCAAGATAAAAAACTCTATCGACGGGCACTTGAAGTTGAAGGTTTAACAAAATCATTTGATGATAAGGCCGTATTTGAAACACTTGATTTAAATGTTGATGTCGGTGAACGCATTGCGATCATTGGACCCAATGGTATTGGTAAAACAACTCTGTTGAGGTGTCTGGTAGGCGAACTGGAATTAAACAATGGTAAAGTTAACTGGTCTGAAAATTCTACAATTGGGTACTTTGCACAAGATCATGCACAGGATTTTAAAGAAGATAGCAACTTGTATGACTGGATGTATCACTGGAAGCAGGAAAAAGACGATGAACAGGTTATCCGGGGTATCTTAGGCAAGATGTTATTCGCTCAGGACGATATTAATAAATCCGTGAAGGTCATATCCGGTGGTGAGCAAGGTCGAATGTTGTTTGGTAAATTAATGTTACAAAAAGATAATATCTTACTGATGGATGAACCGACCAATCATCTGGACATGGAGTCGATCGAATCCCTAAATACCGCTTTGGAAAATTATCCCGGTACTTTGATCTTTGTTAGCCATGATCGTGAGTTCGTGTCTTCAGTTGCCACTAAAATAATTGAGATGACACCGAATAAAATTGTGCAGTACGGTGGTGGTTATGAGGAATATTTGGCAAGCCAACATATCGAATAAATAATAAACAGTAACCATAAAATTACACTGATATTGACGTGATAGAATTAGGGTTTTATCCCGATTATCACTGTAAAAAGCTAGAATTTTTAAAATACTTGGAGTAGTCTCGGATTAGGCACATGTTATAGCAGTATTTTACAGAAGTCCCTCAAAAATTTACTCCTGTTAAATCGCACTACATGATTGTAATTTATTGATTTAGAGGTAACTTTTATGGCTACGGGAACTGTTAAATGGTTTAACAATACTAAGGGTTTTGGTTTTATTGCTCCAGATGATGGTAGTGCAGATGTTTTTGTACACTTTTCAGCAATTAAAACTGAGGGATATAAGAAACTTGATGAAGGGCAAGCAGTTAATTTTGAAGTTGAACCAGGACCCAAAGGACCTCAGGCAACTCAGGTAACAGCTAATTAAGTAGTCTACACATGTTTGTAAAACCCTGTCACTACAAGCAATGGTTTCAGGGTTTTTTTATGTCGAAATTAATGTGTTTCGATTTGAATACGGTATTTACCCAGCATAACTTCATCACCTGGATGCAAAATGTGGGTACCGATTCGTTTACCATTGACGAATGTACCATTAGTGCTTTCTAAATCTTCAATATAAGATGCCTGAAAGTAAGTGAAAATTCTGGCATGGTATTTACTAACGCGTTCTTCGCTGATTTTAATTTTATTATCTTTTGCTCGACCAAGGGTGATAATACCAGGAACTAGACGCAAGGTAAGATCAGCTTGTTGAGTTGCGAATTTATTAATTGTATTGCTTAGCATAACTTTGCATCCAATAATTATTAAATATGATTACAGTATATCGAATGTGCTCTTTATTAATAGTAGATAATCGTTAAGAAAAATGTGAATTATTTACTATATGGCTACATACAGATATTTGGAAAAAAAATAGTTTTTTATTGACTACTCCATAGCAATTTATAAGATTTTTATTTTAAACAAAACAATAACATTATTATCGTTTATGTCTAAATTTCGTACTGCACCGTTAGCAAGTTCAGGGATGCCCACTGGTATACCATTTATTATAGGCAACGAAGGGGCCGAACGCTTTAGTTTTTACGGCATGAAAGCAATTCTAATTGTGTTCATGACACAGTATATTTTATCCGGAAGCGATGTAATCGATGTAATGTCAGATGATGAGGCCAAAGCCTGGTTCCATTTATTTGTCGCAACGGTTTATTTCACTCCTTTTATTGGTGCTATTTTAGGCGATGGTTTACTCGGAAAATACAATACTATTATTTTATTGTCGGTAGTCTATGTTGTTGGACATCTTGCTCTGGCGATTGATCATACCCGAATGGGTTTGGCTATTGGGCTAGGTTTAATTGCACTCGGTTCCGGTGGAATTAAACCGTGTGTTAGTGCGCACGTTGGTGATCAGTTTGGTCAAAGTAATTCGCATTTATTAGCCAGAGTTTTTGGATGGTTTTATTTTTCAATTAATCTGGGTGCCTTTATTTCAATTCTACTAACACCATGGTTGTTAGAGAAATACAATGCATCAATCGCGTTTGCTGTGCCAGGAGCATTAATGGCAATAGCAACACTCATATTCTGGAGTGGGCGTTATCGTTTTGCTCATATTCCACCAGCTGGTAGAGAATTTATTCGTGAGGTTATCAGTCGGGATGGTTTAGTTATTCTTGGGCGATTAGCGCTTGTGTATCTATTTATTGTTATATTCTGGTCGCTATTTGATCAGGCTTTTTCAGCCTGGGTATTACAAGCATCAAAAATGGACCGAAATGTATTCGGAATTGAATTATTACCATCACAAATTAATGCGGCTAATCCTATTTTTATTATGCTATTAATTCCGTTTTTTTCTTATGTTGTTTATCCTTTTATAAATCGCTACTGGCAATTAACGTCACTACGAAAAATAGCGATAGGATTATTCGTTGCCGTTGTTGCATTTGCTATATCGACTGGTATTCAATATTTTATCGATGCCGGGCATACACCGCACATAACATGGCAACTGTTGGCCTTTTTAGTTATTACTATCGCCGAAGTGATGGTTTCAATAACCTGTCTGGAATTTTCGTATACACAGGCTCCCACTAAAATGAAATCATTTGTCATGGCTCTGTTTTTATTATCGATATCGCTTGGAAATTTATTGACCAGTGCAGTTAATTATATTATCCAGAATGACGATGGCAGTAGTAAATTAGGCGGGGCTGATTACTATCTATTCTTTACGGTATTAATGTTAATTGCAGCAATTCTATTTACTCAGGTTGTGAAACGTTATAAAAC